>JAAFGX010000003.1 GCA_010365115.1 Paludibacter sp. | reverse complement strand
ATTTGAGATAAAAATATCTATTAGTAGCGAAACAAAATAAATAAAATATTAACTTTAAAATAAATCACTGACTTATTACAGTGGACTCATTAATTTAAAATTTCAATTAAACCAAATCCACATTGGATTGTTTAATCGGTAAGCCATTGTTCAATAAATTGTATAAAAACTTTTCATTAACAGGCTGGTTAAATTGAAATTTAAAATGTAATTATGATTCATGATATTCGTAAACAGTATTTGTTTTCCACTTTAGACGAAAATACGGTACTTCCAAATCCTTTTGATCAATTTGAAGTGTGGCTGCAAGAGGCTATTAAAAGCGACCAGTTGGAGCCTACTGCAATGGTAATTTCTACAGTTGATGAAAATTTGCAACCCCATTCACGAGTTGTGTTGTTGAAAGAATTCAATACCAAAGGATTCGTATTTTACACTAACCTCGAAGGGCATAAAGCTCAACAAATGGCCCAAAACAATCAGGTTTCCCTCGTCTTTTTCTGGCCTTCGCTGGAACGTCAGGTGCGGGTTGCGGGTAAGGTTGAAAAAATTAGCGAGGTAATTTCGGCATCCTATTTCAATTCACGGCCCGTGGAGAGTCAACTCGGTGCATGGGCATCACCCCAAAGCCAACTGATTCATTCAAAAGATTTTCTGGAAAAGCAATTTCAATATTACAAGAAAAAATTTGGCGATAATGTCCCAAAACCGCCACACTGGGGAGGTTATGTGGTTGTTCCTACCACTTTCGAATTCTGGCAGGGGCGTGCCAACCGCTTGCACGACCGCTTGTTTTTCTCAATTGAAGCCGGGGAATGGAAAATATACAGGTTGGCACCTTAAACAGTTCATAGTTTGTAGTTTGTAGTTTATAATGCCCACTGGTTTTGTTCTTCATATATTTCACATATCTAGCATTTTAATGTTTGAATTTTAAACTGTGATGTATTTGGAGTATCTTTGTCTTCGAATTTATTTACTACAAACTATCTACTACAAACTATCTACTACAAACTAAAATAATGACTTTTACAGATTTTAATATCAACACCCCTTTGCTCAATGCCTTGAGTGATTTAGGCTTGACAGAACCAACCACCATTCAAGAAAAAGCATATCCTGTTATCATGTCAGGAAGAGATATGGTGGGAATTGCACAGACAGGAACCGGGAAAACCATCGCTTTTCTGTTGCCTTGTTTGCGCCAATGGAAATTTACAAAAGAAAAACACCCTCAAATATTGGTAGTTGTGCCAACGCGCGAGTTAGTAATCCAGGTGGTGGAGCAGGTTGAGAAACTTACATCCTATATGAATGTGCGTGTGGTTGGAGTTTATGGTGGTGTCAATATGATTCGCCAGACACCTTTGATTGCTGCCGGAGTGGATGTGTTAGTGGCTACTCCCGGGCGTTTGCTCGATTTCGCACTGAATGGAAGTTTGAAATTCAAATCAATTAAACGATTTATAATTGATGAAGTAGATGAAATGTTGAATCTGGGATTCCGCCCGCAATTAATTCGTATTATCGATTTGTTGCCTACAAAACGTCAGAATTTGATGTTCTCTGCAACTATTTCGGAGGAATTAAAAGACTTAGTACATGACTTTTTTGTTGAGCCACTCGAAATAGAAGCTGCTCCAACCGGAACACCGCTCGAAAAAATCAAACAAATTGGTTTTAGAGTACCTAATTTTTATACCAAAGTAAATTTCCTGGAATTCTTATTGAATAATAATCCTGATTTTTCAAAAGTGCTTGTTTTTACTTCTACTAAGAAGTTAGCTGATGCTCTATACAACGAACTTTCTCCTAAATTTCCGAATCAACTAGGATTGATTCACTCTAATAAAAGCCAGAATAACCGTTTTGAGGCCATGAGAGGTTTCAAGCAAAGTGAATATCGTGTGCTTATCGCCACCGATATTGTGGCTCGCGGATTGGATATTTCGGATGTGTCGCACGTGTTGAATTTTGATGTGCCCGAAGTTCCCGAGAATTATATGCATCGCATTGGACGTACTGGTCGTGCTGATAAAAAAGGAGTTGCGTTGTCATTTATTACCAAGGCAGACAAAGAATCCCGTGAAGCGATTGAAGCGTTGATGAATAGGAAAATTCCTATGTCGGCAATGCCCCAAGAAGTAATTGTTTCAACGGAATTGACCGAAGATGAAATGCCGCAGGTGAAGATGAAAAATACACTGGTGAGAATTCCAAAAAAAGAAGAAGGTGGAGCTGCATTTCACGAAAAGAAAGATAAAAATAAGAAAGTAAATATGAAGGTTCGTCGCGCAGAATCGATGAAAATCAAATATAAAAAACCGAAAACTAGAGGACAGAAGAAGAAATAGTCGGTAGTCGGTAGTTTGTAGTCGGTAGTCGGTAGTTTGTAGTCGGTAGTCGGTAGTCGGTAAAATATAAGAAAGGCTGTTTCAATAATGAAACAGCCTTTCTTATATTAAGTCCCCCTTCGGGGGGATTAGGGGGCTTTAGTTTTTCAATGCAGCCTGAGCAGCAGATAAACGAGCGATAGGCACGCGGAATGGAGAACAAGATACATAATCCATACCTACTTTACCACAGAATTCAACTGATGAAGGCTCACCACCATGTTCACCGCAAATACCAACTTTTAATTTTGCATTTGCTGCTCTACCATTTTTAGTAGCCATTTCAACCAATTGTCCAACACCTTCCTGATCTAAAACCTGGAAAGGATCGTTTTTCAAAATTCCTTTTTCAATATAAACTGGTAAGAATTTTCCAGCGTCATCACGGCTATATCCAAATGTCATTTGAGTCAAGTCATTTGTACCGAATGAGAAGAATTCTGCATGTTGAGCAATTTTACCGGCCAATAAAGCAGCACGTGGAATTTCAATCATAGTTCCAACCATATAGTCTACTTTAACTCCTTTTTCAGCAAATACTGCTTCAGCAGTTTGTCTGATAAGTTGTTCCTGCATAACAAATTCTTCAACAGTACCAATTAATGGAACCATGATTTCAGGTTTTGGAGACAGTCCTTTTTTCTTCAAATCACAAGCGGCTTCAATAATTGCTCTTGCTTGCATCTCCGTAATTTCAGGATAGGTGTTCCCTAAACGGCAACCACGGTGTCCTAACATTGGGTTAAATTCATGCAATGAATCAACTTTTGATTTAACTAATTCTTCAGAAACTCCCAATTTTATGGCCATTTCTTTTTGTGAAGCAGCATCGTTTGGTGTGAACTCATGTAATGGTGGATCCAACAAACGAATGGTTACGCCTAAGCCGTCCATCGCTTCTAAAATTCCAACGAAATCTTCGCGTTGAATTGGTAGTAATTTTGCTAAAGCTTTTTTACGACCTTCAACATCGTCAGCCAAAATCATTTCACGAATAGCCCAGATTCTTTCACCTTCGAAGAACATATGCTCTGTACGACAAAGACCAATACCTTGTGCACCAAATTCACGAGCTAATTTTGCATCGTTTGGAGAATCAGCATTCGTTCTTACATACATTTTTGTGTGTTTGTCGGCTATCGTCATTAACTTACCAAAATCACCATCCAATGTTGGTGTAATAGTAGCCACTTTTCCATCATAAACAATACCTGTAGAACCATCTAATGAAATATATTCACCTTCTTTGAAGATTCTGCCATTTATAGTCAGACTTGTATGAGAAACAGAAATTCCTGCAGCACTTGAAATACAACATTTTCCCATACCACGTGCAACAACCGCAGCATGCGATGTCATACCACCACGTTCGGTCAGAATTCCTTCGGCAGCGTACATACCTTTCAAATCTTCAGGAGAAGTTTCGCGACGAACAAGAATTACTTTTTCGCCTCTTGCAGCCCACTCTTCAGCAGCTGTAGCAGTGAAAACTACTTTTCCAGTTGCAGCACCCGGAGATGCAGGTAATCCTTTTGATAAAACTTCTGCACCTGCTTTTGCTGATTTTTCAAAAATTGGGTGTAATAATTCATCTAATTTATTTGGTTCCTGACGTAAGATAGCTGTTTTTTCATCAATTAAACCTTGTTCAACCATTTCAACGGCCATACGAACCATTGCTGCTCCTGTACGTTTTCCGTTACGGGTTTGCAACATCCAAAGTTTACCATCCTGAATGGTGAACTCCATGTCCTGCATATCTTTGTAATGATTCTCAAGTTTTGTTTGAACTGCATCTAAGTCAGCATAAACTGCTGGCATTGCTTCTTCAAGAGACGGAAATTTTGATGCTCTATCCGCTTCAGAGATACTAGCACGTTTGGCCCATCTTTTTGAACCTTCTTTTGTAATTTCTTGTGGAGTACGAACGCCAGAAACAACATCCTCACCTTGAGCGTCGATAAGGTATTCGCCATTGAATATATCTTCACCGGTAGCAGCATCACGAGAGAAACATACACCAGTAGCTGAATTGTCGCCCATATTACCATAAACCATGGCCTGAACGTTAACAGCAGTTCCCCATTCACCCGGGATTTTTTCCATTTTTCTGTAAAGAATGGCTCTTTCGGTATTCCACGAATCGAATACTGCACAAACTGCTCCCCAAAGTTGATCCCATGGATTATTCGGAAAATCTGTTCCTGCTTTTTTTCTTACAACTGCTTTAAAATCTTCAACAATACCTTTTAAATCATCAGCTGTAAAATCAGCATCCGAAGCATATCCTTTTGCTCCTTTAACTTTATCTAAAACTTGTTCGAATGGATCGTGCTCACCGTCTTCAGCTTCCACACCCATTACTACATCACCATACATTTGAATAAAACGACGATATGAATCGTATGCAAATTTTTCGTTTCCTGATTTTTCAGCAACTATTTTTACTGTAACATCATTCATTCCCAAATTCAAAATTGTATTCATCATACCTGGCATAGAAGCTCTGGCACCCGAACGTACAGAAACTAACAAAGGGAAACTTTCGCCGGTTGAACCAAACTTAGCATTCATTATTTTTTCTTGTTCTATAATAGCTGCTTCAACTTCTGTTTTTAGAAGAGCAACAACTGCATCTTTTCCAAGTTTGTTATACTCTGTACAAACGTCAGTTGTAATAGTGAATCCAGCTGGAACTGGGACGCCAATTAAATTCATTTCAGCAAGATTTGCACCTTTTCCGCCTAGTAGATTTTTCATGTCTGCTTTACCTTCAGCTTTTCCATTACCAAAAGTATAGACTCTTTTCGTGTTACTCATATTGATTGTTAAATTTATAATTGATAATTATTTGTTTTTTTTGAAACGCAAAGTTAGTATTTATTGCTCAAAAATTAAAATAATGTGTGACAAAATTATAAAGATTTGACATCTTCAGATTGCAACCCGGTGTGCCAAATGTAAAGTCAACTGGTAAGAGCTTGATAAATAAGGCGTAACGATCTATATGCCAATTCTGTAGACGCAATGGCAAAGTGTTTTTTTTTTTTTTTGTATATTTAACTGACAGGTAAATATTTACTAAAAAAAACAAAACAACAAACGTTTTATGAATTTTGATAATTTTACAATAAAATCTCAGGATGCAGTACAACAAGCAGTTGAAATCGTTAAAAACAAAGCACAGCAAGTTTTAGAAGAAAGCTAACATGATAAATGGTGAAGATCTAACACAGTTTCTTTTATTGCAGGAACTGTTCAGGACAAACATGCAATAGCAGTGGATTTTGAATAAAAAAAAATGGTTTTTAAAACAAAACTTAATCCCTAATGGAAATGCCGGATGTGGATTTTACATTGAGTGAAGTTCCCGTTTTTAAAGCTTCACGAACATAACTCCAATACTTTCACTTTCTAACAAAGCCAGCGATTTTGAGCAAATATTTCGGGAACATATTAGCATAAGTTTTAAATCCGGGTTTATGCTTTTAATTTGGTTGGCAATTTCCACAATTTTTGCTGCATCTTTTTGAATGATACGGCTTTTAATTACTTTACGAATTCCAAGTTGGTTGTCATCAAGATCTTCTAATTGTGTACGTATTGGCAATCCATAATGGAGAGGATTTGTTTCCATTTGTTTTTTCATTTTCTCAATATAAAATTATTGAAATAAATTCGTAAATTTTTACCCATAGAAGTAATTGGCAGAATAAAATGTCTTATTACCAATTCAGTCTGTATTTGAGTGCCAGCCTTATATTTAATTATAATTTTGCTTTATTGTACGCAAGCTTTCTGTATTGATTATTTTGTGCAATAAAAAAGGGAAGTATTTGCTTCCCTTTAGATATATCTAATTTGTAAAATTCAGTTAATCAAGGCTGTATCCAAATCCTTTTAATTTGCTGTCTTTGTTTCTCCAGTCTTTTTCAACTTTCACAAACAATTCAAGAAAAACCTTTTTTTCAAAAAACACTTCCATGTCCTTTCGAGCTTCAGTACCAACCTTTTTAAGCGACTTGCCTCCGTGTCCTATTAAAATGCCTTTTTGAGAATCGCGTTCTGCATAAATTACAGCATTAATTCTTATTAATCTGTTGTCTTCTTCAAATTGTTCGACTTCCACTTCCACCGAATAAGGAATTTCCTTTTCGTAGTTCATTAAAATTTTCTCACGGATAATTTCGGTTACAAAAAAACGAGCCGGTTTGTCAGTAAGTTGATCTTTCTCAAAAAATGCAGGTGATTCGGGCAGCAGGCTCTTAATTTTACTAAATAAAGTGTCGATGTTGAATTTATTGATTGCAGAAACGGGATAAATTTCGGCACGTGGCAATAATTCTTTCCATTTTTCAACTAATAATATTAAACGTTCTTCGTCAATTAAGTCAATTTTGTTGATAATGAGCAATAAAGGTGCGGGATTAAGTTTTACCTTTTCAATAAAGTCCTCGTTTTTATCATATGCATCAAATACATCTGTTACATAAAGCAATACATCTGCATCAGTCAATGCCGAACGTGAAAAATTGAGCATTGACTCCTGCAAACGATAATTTGGTTTCAAAACACCTGGAGTGTCAGAATAAACAATCTGAAAATCATCGCCATTTACAATGCCAAGGATTCTGTGACGGGTTGTTTGAGCCTTGGATGTGATTATTGAAATACGCTCGCCAACAAGAGCATTCATTAAGGTTGATTTACCAACATTTGGATTCCCAACTATATTTACGAAACCGGATTTGTGCATTTAATTTTATAGTTTGAAAAGTTTGAATTGTTTATAGTTTGAAGTTGAGATATATGAGTTAAATGTTATTATTGAAAATTTCAAACCCAATCATCTCAATTATTCAACATATAAATTTCTGCAAAGATACGATAATTTATGCACTTCAAAAATTCAATATGCGTTTCATACTTTTTTACTATATTTGACGTTTCAAAAATAAGTAATCAAATTTTATAATCTCATTTTTTTATCAAGCAACTTCAATATTGTAACTTTGACCTAAAATTTTCGACAAATTATGCTTCATATAAATAAATTATACGAAATATCGCAACGACTTAAACTGATTTTTATTCTTATAGCAATAGCCATTGTATTGGTTTCCACGTTATTCACAAGTCGTTTGGCAAAATCATTAGCTGATGAAGAACAAAAGAAAATTGAGATATGGGCAGAAGCAACACGTCAGTTTATTGTGGCCGATGAAAATACGAACATTAATTTTATAACCACTATTATTGAAGGCAATACAAGCATTCCGGTGATTATGACTGATGCAAAAGATCAAATGTTATTTGCACGGAATATTATTGAGCCAGAAGTAAATGTTGATGAGTTTTATGTAAAAGAAGTGACCCGCTTTAAGTCAAATAGACCAGCTATAGAAGTAAAATTGGATAATACAATTCAATATATTTATTACGACGATTCCGTTTTCCTCAAACAGTTGTATTACTTTCCATATGTTCAGTTAGGAGTTATCATTGTATTTATGCTGGTTGCTTTTTTTGCATTTTCAGGAACAAAAAAAGCAGAGCAAAATCAGGTATGGGTTGGACTTTCAAAAGAGACCGCCCATCAGTTAGGAACGCCAATATCTTCATTACTTGCTTGGGTAGATTTGCTTAAAATGCGCCATGAAGATGATAAGTTAATATTTGATATGGAAAAAGATGTGAACCGTTTGCGAATTATTGCTGAACGATTTTCGAAAATAGGCTCTAAACCTGATTTGCAAGTAGTAAGTTTAAACGAGACGCTTGATAATGCCGTGCAATATATGACAAAACGTTCATCCCAAAAAGTGACAATCCAATGTCATTTTCCTGCTGACGAACATTTATTTATCAAGTTGAATGTGCCTCTTTTTGAATGGGTTATAGAGAATTTATGTAAAAATGCAATAGATGCAATGGATGGTGTTGGACGTATTGACATTCTTGTTCAACCCAAAAATGGAGAAGTGTATGTTGATGTGAAAGATTCTGGCAAAGGAATGGATAAACGAAAATTTAAAGTTGTTTTTACACCCGGATTTACAACTAAAAAAAGAGGTTGGGGATTGGGCCTGTCGCTTGCAAAGCGAATAATTGAAGAATATCATGGTGGTAAAATCTTTGTAAAACAATCTGAATTGAATGTAGGAACTGTATTTCGCATTATTTTGAAAGTCGATTCAAACGTTTAAATAATAAAAATGCGCCGCTTTATCGATAAATTAATGGGTTATAAATCTGACAATATGTAGTTTAAATACTTTTTTGGATTAATTTAGCTAAAATTGAAAAGAAATTATTTTGTAATAGAACATATTTATGTACCTTTGCGCGGTTTTAAATGTCAAGTGAATAATGTCAAAATTCGAACAATATAATATCGTATTAAAGGACTTAATAGATGAAGTACGCGTTTTCGAGTATGATTTGGAAGACGCATATTTCAAAAAAATTGATAGTCCTGAAGTTCAGAAGGGGAATGTAAAAGCTAAAGTAAGTGTTCAGAAAAAAGTGTCCACTTACGTGCTTCATTTTCAACTTGAAGGCACAGTTATCATCCCGTGTGATCGCTGTTTGGATAATATGGTGCAACTTATTCACTATAAAGAAAAGCTACAAGTAAAATTTGGAGATAAATTCTCCGAAGAAGATGAAATAGTTATTGTTCCAGAGACAGAAGGAGGAATTAATATTGCCTGGTTTTTGTATGAATTTATCGTATTGAATATCCCGATAAAACATGTACATGCTGCCGGTGAATGTAATAAAACGATGGTTGTAAAACTTAAGAAACACATTACCCGTAAGAAAGATGATGATGAGGACAATTCTGTATTAGAATTTGAAGATGATGATAGTGACTTTTCTAATGATGAAATTCAAACAGACCCGCGATGGGAAGGTTTACCAAATATAACAGAAAACAATTAAATAACAATCAAGATGGCACATCCTAAGAGAAAAATTTCGAAACAACGCGCAAGAAAAAGAAGAACACATTATAAAGCTGAAGCTCCAACATTAGCAACTTGTTCAAATTGCGGTGCAGCTCATATTTATCATACAGTTTGTGGTGAATGTGGCTACTACAGAGGTAAATTAGCGATAGAAAAATTGGCAACTGTTTAATAGACACAGCTATTTTGTCAATATATCATTTTTGAACAAACAATTAAGCTCTAAATGAAATTTTAGGGCTTGATTTTTATGTACTTAACAAACAGAATATGTCTAAAGTCAATGCAGTTATTACCGGTGTGGGCGGTTATGTGCCCGAATATATTTTAAACAATCAGGAACTTAGCACCATGATGGATACAAACGATGAGTGGATCACCTCTCGCGTTGGTATAAAAGAACGTCGCATACTAAAAGAACAGAATGTAGGAACTTCTTTTATGGCTGCAAAAGCAATTGAGGATTTATTTGCAAAAACAGGTACTAAACCAGAAGAAATTGATTTAGTGATTTGCGGCACTACAACTCCCGATCATATTTATCCCTCTTGCGCCTCAATGGCAGCTGAAAAGGTCGGAATTAAAAATGCTCTGGCATTTGATTTGCAAGCAGCATGTTCAGGCTTTATAGTAGCTTTGTCAACTGCAACAAGTTTTATTGAGTCAGGGAAATACAAAAAAGTATTGGTAATGGGCGCTGATAAAATGTCGGCAATTACAGATTACACTGACCGTACTACAGCTCCACTTTTCGGAGATGGAGCAGCTGTGGTTTTACTGGAACCAACTACTGAGAGTTTTGGCGTAATTGATTCGTTAATTTACACCGATGGCGTAGGGTTTAAACATCTTCATGTGAAAGCAGGTGGTTCAGCAATGCCAACAACTAAAGAAACCTTAGAAAAAGGACTGCATTATACTTATCAGGAAGGAACTAATGTTTACAAATACGCTGTAACAAATATGGCTGAAGTTTCCGCTGATATTATGGACAAAAATGGTCTTACTAATGAAGAAGTTGCGTGGTTAATTCCACATCAAGCAAACCTACGAATTATAGATGCAGTAGTAAAACGAACAAAAGTTGAATATGGAAAGGTGATTATCAATATTGAAAGATTTGGCAATACATCTGCAGCAAGTATTCCACTATGCATGTGGGAGTCAGAGAAAAACTTCAAAAAAGGAGATAATATTATCCTTACAGCATTTGGTGCCGGATTTACATGGGGGGCAATATATTTAAAATGGGGATATTAATACAAATCAGCACAGTGTTATAAAATAGATGAGCCGAACTTTTTTAGTTCGGCTCATCTATTTAAATAATATATTGAGGAATAGATAATATGTCAGATGCCTGAAGAATATTTATTTTCTGCTATCTGAAATCAAATAACAACTCTTTGCTTTTACGTACTTTTGGAGTTTTTGAAAGCTGATCATTTAATTCGTCACGATAACCCAATGCCAGAATATTTACAACACTCAGGTTTTTATCTGTCAACCCTAATACTTTATCCATTGCTTCGGCATTAAAACCTTCCATCGGTGTGGCGTCAACATCTTCCATAGCTGCTGCAACAATTCCCACCCCGAATGCAATATAAGCCTGTCGAGCAGTCCATGCAAAATTACGTTCTTCGCTTCCAGAAATAACACCCCCAAACATAGCTTTAAAATCATTTAAACTTTCTACTTTTATTCCTCTGGTTGTGGCAATCAACTGAATATAATCATTTACCTGTTGCTCATCAATGTTTTTTGAAGCTGCAAATAAAAGTACATGTGAAGCTTCTTTTATTTGAGGTTGCTTGCAGGCTTCATTGTAAATACGTTCGCGCAATGCCGCATCTTCTACTACAATTACTTTAAATGGCTGTAAACCAAATGAGGTGGGAGCTAAACGTACAGCCTCCAATATTTTTTCTACTTTTTCTTGAGGAACTTTGGTTCCGTTCATACGTTTTGTGGCATACCGCCAGTTTAATTTTTCTATTAAGTTCATTTTTGTATTTTGTATTTGTTTTTATTAGTAACGTTTAAAATGAATGATTGTTCATTTATAAATCATTTTTTATTGTGAAATAGATTTCCATGATGATTCAAAAATCTGAATTAAATCATTCATCGAAATTTCAGTTCCTGCAATTTTTTGCTTTTTCACCAGACTGCTGATCGGTGCAAATAGCAAACTATAAATAAAATCATTATCCATTGGAAGTATCAGTCTTGCTGCTTTTGATTTTTCAAATAATTGCTCAAATGTAGGGCAATAATCCATATTGTATTTTTTTTCAACATGTTCAATCAACGGGCAATTAGCAAAATTTTCCTGAAAAATATACTCATCAATATTCCTGGTAATATACTGATAATGATTAATCCAAATAGTTCTGAATGTACTTTTTGAAGGTGATAATTCAATTCCTTCATGAAAATACGACTTTCCCATTTTTGATTTTGTTTGAATATAAAGTTTATCAATCATATCATCTTTATTTTCAAAGTAAAGATAAATGGTTGCCGCAGAAACATCAGCTTCTTTTGCAATTTTCGACATTGAACTTCCCTGGAAACCATCGCGATTAATCACTTTTATGGCTGCTCTGTAAATTCGGGTTATTTTTTCGTCATCTTTGATTCTCATAGTAGTATTATAAATGAACGTTCATTTATTATAACAATACTCTTTTTAAATTGTTTTAGAATAAGAAGATTTGTTCTGTTAAATATACGGATAACATATAATGAATATCTTGATATAATATTCAAAACCTTCATTCTGAATAAATTACTTAATATATTTTCTTACTTTTAATAAAATTTTTTTAAATGTTGCATAGTAGGAAATCATATCAAATGATGTCTAATCATCTGAAACCAATAATTAAAGAATGTTCGAACAGGAAATAATAAAAAACATAGTGAACGGCGACAGTTCGAAATTTAGAGGTTTGGTAGAAAAATACCAACCCATAGTTTTTCGTACCATTATGGGTTTCGTACATTCAAAAGAAGATGCAGAAGATTTAACGCAGGATGTTTTTATTGCAGCATATCAGTCAATTCAAAAGTATCAAGGTGATGCTGAATTTTCAACCTGGCTTTACCGGATTGCTGTAAACATTTCCATCAACCATGTAAATAAATTCAACAGAAGAAATGTTTTTCAGCAGGTTGGTGATTTTATTCAGAATTTCGGTTCAAATGCAAGTAATGATAGAAATCCTGAAGAACAAACGATTGAAAATGAGAAAGAAAAACAAATAAAAAATGCAATCGATACTTTAACCGAAAAACAACGTACAAGCTTTATTTTAAGCAAATACGATGACTTATCACAAAAGGAAATTGCAGAAATTATGAATATCTCTGAAGGTGCTGTTGAACAGCATTTACAACGGGCCCGAAAAAATCTTCAACAAAAATTAGCTTCATTAGTAGGAAAATAAACTGAATCATGTCTAACATTATAAAGCCGGATAAAATGAAAACCGAAGACTACATAAACGATTTTATCAATAAAGAAAAAAATATTGAACCAAGCCCTTTTCTGGTAACACGGATAATGGCAAAGGTGGAAACGCCCATAACCAAATCGGTAAGATTATGGCAATCAATAGCAGTTGCAGCCAGTATTTCATTTGTTATACTTACAGGAATTGGAATTGGTAGCACTTATAATTCTTCTGCGAATTATGCAGAATTAAATTTGAACGATAGCAACATAGAAAATTTCACTCTCTATAATTCAGCAGACAATGAATAAAAAAAATATACTTATTTGGTTGGTGGTGCTTTTGGCAATTTTAAACATTACTACAATTGCAACAATTGTGATACACAACTACACGGAAAAACCACAGGAGCAGACATTAGCACTTGATAATGATGGACAAAATATGCTTACCGGACGCTGCATGAGGCAAATAGTGGGTTTTGATAAGATTCAAATGGAACAATTCAGAAATGCAAAACATGAATTTCAACCAACTGCAAATCAAATTATTATTGATATAGATTCACTAAAGAACGAAATGTTTATTGAATTAAATAAAACCGAAGCAGACACTTTGACCCTTAATAATATTTCTGACGAAATAGGTCGATTACATGCCGATTTAAAAAAGAAAACCTTTGTATTTTACATTTCGATTAAATCAATTAGCAAACCCGAACAACTGGAAAAATTAAAAAAGGTTTTTACCCCTTTATTCAATAATATATCGGAAGATTGTAAAGATGGGAACAGTATTCAGAGTTGCAATAAAAATGGATTTCGAAATCAACAATAAATAATTTTATTACTTAACAACTTTAAAAAAGAAAAAAATGAAAGCAAAAATGTTTTTAGCGGCTCTGGCATTAATGGTAACCGCAAGTTTTATCTCAGCTCAAACTCAACAAAAACAAGCAAACCCGGAAGCTAAAAAATCCTGTTATGTAGATGCAAACAAAAACAATGTTTGTGACAAGAGTGAAGACAAAACCTGCACAACCGGAAATGGAAAAGGATTAATGGATGGAAGTGGAAAAGGAATGGGATTACACAGAGGTAATGGCAATGGTAACAAAAATGGCACTTGTAGAAATCAGACAAATGCAAAAGGTGCAAATTATGTAGATGCCAATAACGATGGTATTTGTGATAAATATAAAAATTAAAATACTAACGCAACTGCCTTAGATGCAACAGATCAATGTATTATGAACTAAAAGATTTAATTACACTTTAGTTTGAATGCTTTAAAGGAATTGGAAAAGGTCCAATTCCTTTTTTTTGAAATTATTTTATTAAAAATCTCATCAATAAAAATCCTCAAGTACGATTTCAACAATATAGAGATGAAAAAAGTTAAAGTAAAAAGCAATGGGGGAGAATACTTTTAAAAGCTAAAAAGACGACGTAAAATACTAACATCAGTACATAATTTAAAATCATTTCTTCACTTTGTCGGTTTGCGCATTTTTTGTACCTTTGTGCTCTTCAAAAAATCTACTAAAATTCATTTCTTACAATATGTTCGAATCATTAAGTGAAAGACTGGAACGGTCGTTTAAAATCCTTAAAGGCGAAGGAAAAATCAGCGAAATTAATGTAGCTGAAACCCTGAAAGATGTTCGCAAAGCATTATTGGATGCCGACGTAAATTACAAAATTGCCAAAACATTTACCGAAACAGTAAAAGAGAAAGCAATTGGTCAGAATGTACTTACATCGCTGAAGCCAAATCAGTTGATGGTTAAGATTGTACACGACGAATTGGCAGAATTGATGGGCGGTCAGAGTGTGGATATCAACCTAAAAGGTTCACCAGCAGTAATTTTAATGTCGGGTTTGCAAGGTTCTGGTAAAACTACTTTTTCTGGAAAACTTGCCAATTTGCTTAAAACAAAACGCAGCAAAAATCCTTTGTTGGTGGCTTGCGATGTATATCGTCCAGCTGCTATCGAGCAGTTAAAGGTGTTGGGTGAACAAATTGGAATTCCTGTTTATTCTGATTTGGAAAGCAAAAATCCGGTAGCAATTGCCGAAGCAGCTATAAAATATGCCAAACTTCATGGAAATGATGTGGTAATTGTGGATACCGCCGGTCGTTTAGCGGTTGACGAAGTGATGATGAACGAGATTGCTGCCATTAAAAAAGCCATCAATCCTCAGGAAATTTTGTTCGTGGTGGATGCCATGACCGGACAAGATGCTGTAAATACAGCAAAAGAATTCAACGATAGACTTAATTTCGACGGAGTTATCCTTACCAAACTCGATGGAGATACCCGTGGTGGTGCTGCCCTATCCATTCGTTCGGTAGTTAACAAACCTATTAAATTTGTAGGTACCGGCGAAAAAATGGATGCATTGGATGTGTTTTATCCAGAACGTATGGCCGACCGTATTTTGGGAATGGGTGATATCGTTTCGTTGGTGGAACGTGCTCAGGAACAATACGATGAAGAAGATGCCCGTCGCTTGCAAAAACGTATTGCAAAAAATCAATTTGACTTTAATGATTTTTTATCTCAGATTGCTCAGATTAAAAAAATGGGAAACATCAAGGATTTGGCAGCAATGATTCCGGGCATGGGTAAAGCATTGAAAGATGTGGAAGTTGATGATAATGCGTTCACTGGAATTGAAGCCATCATTCACTCCATGACTCCACTTGAACGTGAAAGCCCCAGCTTATTGAATGGAAGTCGCAAAAACCGCATTGCAAAAGGAAGCGGAACTACCATTGTTGAAGTAAACAGGCTGTTGAAGCAATTTGAACAAACAAGCAAAATGATGAAAATGGCCACCATGAGCCAAGGAAAATTGAAAATTGGGAAACGTAGATGATGTGATAATGTGTTAATATGTTGATGTGATAATTAATTCAAATACAATTGAGTTGATCTCAATAATATCTTCATATCAATACATCAACACATCAATACATCAACACATCATCACATTATCACATCAGAATATGTATAAAATAATCGATGGCAAAGCCATTTCGGAACAAGTAAAAGCAGAAATTGCAGAAGAAGTAAAACAAATGATGGCAAGCGGCAAACGCGCTCCACATTTGGCAGTAATCATTGTGGGTCATGATGGTGGAAGTGAAACGTATGTGGCGCACAAAGTAAAATCGTGTGAACAAGTTGGCTTTACTTCAACAAAAATTACTTTTGAAGATGATGTAACTGAGGCTGAATTGCTTGCTAAAATTGAAGAACTAAATAACGATAAAGGATTGGATGGTTTTATCGTTCAATTACCTTTGCCAAAGCATATTTCTGAACAAAAAGTAATTGAAGCAATAGATTACCGCAAAGACGTGGATGGTTTTCACCCTGTAAATGCCGGTCGCTTATTAATTGGATTACCTTGCTATGTTTGTGCAACACCATCAGGAATAATGGAATTGATCAAACGATACGAAATTCCAACTTCCGGTAAAAGCTGTGTGGTTATAGGACGTAGCAACATTGTAGGTAAACCTGTTGCCGCATTAATGATGCAAAAAGGCTATCCGGGCGATGCAACGGTTACTGTTTGTCACAGTCGCACCAAAAATCTGAAAGAAATTTGCTTACAAGCTGATATAATCATCGCCGCATTGGGACAACCTGAGTTTCTCACTGCAGATATGGTAAAAGAGGGTGCTGCGGTAATTGATGTAGGAACAACCCGTGTTCCTACTGATAAAACCAAAAGTGGATTCCGCTTGAGTGGCGATGTAAAATTCGATGAAGTAGCTCCAAAATGTTCTTTCATCACTCCTGTTCCCGGTGGTGTTGGTCCAATGACGATTGTATCGTTGTTGAAAAACACATTGTTGGCAGCAAAAAAGGAAATATACTAATAAGTTGATAGTTCACAGTTGATAGTTCACAATGAATATCTATCAACTGTCAATTGTCAATTGTCAACTGAAAAAATGTCTTTATTCTACGTTCCAAATCTTGCTTCCGGCAATATTCTTCCCGAGGAAGAATCGCAACACGCTGTCAAAGTATTGCGTTTACAAGTTGGAAGTGCTATTGAAATAGTTGATGGAACCGGAGGTTTTTATAACGCGCGAATCACTAATCCGCATCCAAAACATTGTGGTTTTGAGATTATTAAAACTAAAACTGAATTTGGCAAACGCAACTACAAACTTCACATTGCCATTGCTCCGACTAAAAATATCGAACGCCTAGAGTGGTTTATCGAAAAAGCCACCGAAATAGGTATTGATAAAATAACTCCAATCGTTTGCCGTTTTTCAGAACGTAAAATCATAAAGGAAGAACGAATGGAAAAAATCATTGTTTCTGCAGCAAAACAATCCGTTAAAGCTTATTTTCCAAAATTAAATCCACTTTGCACTTTTGATGAATTCATGAGAAATCATCAATCCTCGCAAAAATTTATCGCACATTGTTATACCTCACCCCCAACCCCTCTCCAAGGGGAGAGGGGAGAAAAAACCTCACCAATAGAGAGTAAAACAGAAGAATCTATATCTGTTTTTTCAGAAAAAATGTTACTTCAAAATGAGATTGTCAAATCTTCGGATATGCTTATTTTGATTGGTCCGGAAGGAGATTTTAGCAAAGAAGAAGTTCAGAAAGCTATTGCTCTGGGTTTTATTCCTGTTTCGTTGGGAGAAAGTCGTTTACGCACCGAAACTGCAGGCGTTGTGGCTTGTTGCACTGCGGCAATAATAAATTCAGCCCTTTAAATTCACCCTATTGGAGGACTTTCTTGAGCCTCCCTTTTTTGGAATGATGGTAAAGTTTTATCTCGTAAACACCAACTTATTTTCAGTTGACAATTGCGGACTAAACCAATATCCAGCTTCATCAAATCCTTTTAAATCCTCCACTTTATCAATTCTGTTCTGAATAATATAACGAGCCATTAATCCGCGTGCTTTCTTGGTGTAAATCACAATTTGTTTCAGGTTATCGACTTTGTGTTCGTAAAACTCAACATCAATTACCTTTATGTTCGAACTTTTCAACTCCAGGGTTTTAAAGTATTCACTTGAAGAAAGATTCAGAATTAATTGAGGTTTACCTGACGACTTTAATGCCGAAAGAACTGACACCGTAACTTTATCTTTCCAAAAATCATATAAATTCTTTCCCAACGGATTCTTTAATTTCGAACTAACTTCCAGTCGGTAGGGTTGAATCAAATCCAGTGGACGCAAAACCCCATACAATCCGGAGAACAGTCGTAAATGAGCCTGAGCATATTTAAAATCAACGGCTGAAAACGTTATAGGATTTAATCCTCGAAAAACCTCACCGTCGAAAACCATTACAGCCTGTTTGGCATTTTTGGTAGTAAACGGCAGATGCCAGTTGAAAATTCTGTCAAAATTAAGCTGAGTCAAATTCGCATTAATATCAAGCAACTTTCCAAGTTCATAAGGCGACAATTCCCTCAAAAGTTCCACCAATTGCTCCGCTTCATTAATGTATTCTGGTAATGTAAAACTTTTTACAAAATCTTGTGGTTTAAAATTTTGTATTTTGGCGGGGGATAGGAGGATTAGCATGTTGTATTGAGTTGACAATAAAATTAACAGGTCGTAAATAATTGATAAACAGTTTTATAAAACTCTTATTTCTTGTTTATTTGTTTTAGGATTTATGTAATAATGAGCTCTTTTATTCCATTTTCCACCACCTAAGTAAAAGCCTAAAGAAACATCAAAAAAACAATTATTTGTCAAACCCAAACTATGCTGGTTGATGTCTGTAACTATTGTTTTAGGAATCAGATTGTATTCAATGGCAAACCTGAATTTTTTGTGTTCAAATCCAGTACGGAGTATACATCCCAATTTCGTTTCGGAATAATCGTAAGCATTAACTTCCTCTATGTTTAAGTAACTAGCCAAATACAATTTACTCACATTGAATAATCCGGTAGAAAAACCCAAAAAAGTGATATAATTACTAAAACCTGAATTGAAATAATAATCTGTTGACAATAAATAGGATTTAGTCTCAATTAACTGTCCCCAAGACCATACATTGTTGAAAATATAATTTCATTCTTAAACATACTAGAATTGCCAAAAGTCAATCCTACATTAAAATTATCCAATAAATTATACCTAAAATCGATATTAGTTGCAATGCCAAATCCTTTATCCAGAGTTACAATACTCAAGTTACCTCCCATTCTCACTTTGCCCATTTTTTGAGCAACTAAATTTGTACAAACGCAAACAACGAATAAATATAAAAGTGTTCTTTTCATAACAGATATACCAATTATAATTTAGATTCAAAGGTAATACTTATAATTAAAGTGTAAAATTATTGTTGTAAAAAAAGCGGACCAGCATATATGCAAGTCCGCTATAAATATTTTTGATTAGCAATTTGTTACTTTCTCCATTTTCCACCACCCAAATAAAAACCGAGGGTAAGATTTAGAAAACTATTTCCTGTGGTTCCAATACTTGCATTATTTAAATCAAGCAATGTAGATTGTGGAATCAGATAATACTCGAGAGCCATTCTGAAATGACCTGCTTCGAAACCACCACGAAGCAATCCACCAAATTTATTTTCTCCTTGAAAACCAGACATGTCGGTTGGTGGAGTTGGTGTGTCAGTGCCTGTTGCTGAAATTTCAATATTGACAATTTTATAAAAACCTAAACCTCCACCAAGGAATGGAGCAAAGCTGTTATTGCCATTATTAAAATAGTAATCAGAGGTAGCAAGTGTAGAGCTGATTACTGAAGTAGTAATTGAAGCCGTGTTTGCAGCTTCATCAACTGCAATATCTTTCAACAATAATCCGCCATTAAATTTAATACCAACATTCACGTTGTCCATTATGTTGTACCGAATATCCAAACTTCCATCAAATCCGGCACCTGCATTGGGCAGAGCTAGACCTGCATCTAGTCCAACTCTGATTTTACCTTTTTCTTGTGCATTAAGATTAAATGCAAATGCAATAACAATAAATCCTAAAATCAGTTTTTTCATATTTTTTAATTTTATGTTAATAATGAATCGCAAAGATAAAATTATTTTTTAATATTATCACTAATTATTTTAAATATATTAAGAGAATAAAAAAAATAATTTATGAATATACAGCAAAATAAAACGGACTTGCAATAAATGCAAGTCCGTTTTTAATATTTAAATTTCACAGGGAGGTAGATACATTTTATATTCCCTGTTCCAACATTAATGTTCTTGTTGGTTGGTCACAAACTTCGGTAGGACCGTAATACTGGATTGGACCCGGATAAATGTAGCTCGATTTTTCGTCAGCCCAGTTTTCACGATGCGCGGCAAAATATTTGAAAGGTTCTCCTTCTAATAACACCAACGCTTTTTGAATTACCGGTTTCATTTCCCCATGGCGTTTTTCCATATTCATCATCATGGTAATCGGAACACCTCCTGCAATCCATTCTGCCGCTGGAGCAGTAAGATTTCGTACAGAAGACATGTAGCCTGTTTTTCCTTCAGAGATTAATACAGAAGCGGTATATCCTAATGAATAAGTGTAATCCGCATCGAAATTTGAAGGAATTGCACAACGGCCTTCGTAACCAAAAAAGTGATTAATGGCTGAGAATTTGCCTTTGTATTTGCCTTCTGCTTTCAATTGAGCTAGCCTTTTGGCAACCATTTCGATTAATAATTTTTCAGTTTCTATTAATGAAACCTGTACGTTTCCGTGAGGGTCACGATCCAATGTTAGTTGTCTGGCAATACCTTTTGGCAAGCTGCGATAGACATCAGAAGTTTCTTTTGAGAGCATTCCTTTTACATATTGACGTTTTTCTTCGTCGGTATTTAAGGCGATAAAGTCCTCATTATGAGCAAGCAAATCATTTAATTCCTCAATTAATTTTTTCATTGCAGGAATAAATTCAATTAATCCTTCTGGAATAAGAATTGTACCAAAATTAAGACCATGACCAGCACGAATCACAATAATTTTTACAATATCATCAACCACATCGTTCAACGTCAGATTTTTTGCTTCAACCTCTTCTGATACAATGCAAATATTTGGATGACTTTGTAAAGCACATTCTAAGGTAATGTGAGATGCAGAACGACCCATCAATCGAATAAAGTGCCAATATTTTTTAGCAGAGTTCGCATCACGTTGAATGTTGCCAATTAATTCAGAATATACTTTACAAGCTGTGTCAAATCCAAATGAAGTTTCTATCATTTCGTTTTTCAAGTCGCCATCTATTGTTTTTGGACAACCAATAACCTGAATTCCATTATTTTTCTGTGAGTAATATTCTGCTAATACACAAGCATTGGTGTTTGAATCGTCACCACCAATAACTACAATTGCATTAATTCCGATTTTTTTGCAAATCTCGGCTCCTTTTTCATATTGCCATTCTTCTTCCAATTTTGTTCGACCCGATCCTATTATATCAAACCCCCCGGTATTACGGTATTCATCTACAATCTCTTTAGTGAGTTCAATATATTCGTGTTCAACTAATCCGATAGGTCCTCCAATAAATCCATATAATTTGCTGTTGGTATTCAGTGATTTAAGACCGTCGAACAAACCGCAAATTACATTATGACCACCTGGCGCCTGTCCGCCCGACAGAATTACACCAACTCCAATTGCTGGGTTTTCTTTTTTCTCCCCAGTTTGAAAAGTAAGCAATGGCATGCCATAAGTGTTTGGAAATAGTTGTTTAATTTCGGTTTGATCGGCCACGGATTCAGTCGCTGCACCTACTTTGATTACAACATTGCCTTTTAATGCTGCAGGCAATTTTGGCTGATAGCTTGAACGGGCAATCTGAAGAGGGCTTTTAGTCATTACTTTCATGTTCTATATTTTTATATTAGTTTGATATTCAAACGAATGATTATTTTATAATTTGATCGCAAAATTAATGAAAAAATTCTATAATACAATAAAAACCCACAACGGAGTTTGTCAATTATATACCTTTAACATAAAAAATAATTTAAATTAAGATGACTATTTTTTTTTTAAAAATACTCTTTCAAACTTTTATTTGTAAGGGGAATTGTTTTTTTTTAGAGGAGCTGGTAAAGGAATTGTAATTTCAATTTAAACGGCTCTATTTCCAACAATCATTACATTAATTTAATGCAGTTGTAGTATTAAAGCTTTCTGTTAAATGAAAACCCGATGCTTTGATTTGCATCGGGTTTTCTTCACAAGCTGTTTTTTTACTTACTATTCTCAATAGTTTTTCTGTTTTCTTTTTCAATCTAATCATATGCTGAGTTGTTTTTTATACCTGCTGGTTTGATATAATAGTTTTTATATTCATGTTCAATTGTGATTTTTAATTGCCTATAATTTTGTACCTTTGGCGTCGAAAAATAAATCGAAAATACATCTTGAAATCTCGTAACATCATATTATTCACAGTTTTGACACTTTTAATGTTCGGGCTTTTCCTTGTCGATTTGGCTTGGGGAAGCATTCACATTTCGTTGCGGGAGATTGTGTCGGTATTTATCGGAAAAGGAGGTGAAGGAATCAATTCAGAAATAATACTTAACTTTCGTTTGCCGAAAGCAATAACAGCTATTTTAGCGGGAGCATCATTGTCGGTGGCAGGATTGATGATGCAGACACTTTTTCGTAATCCGTTGGCCGATCCGTACATTCTGGGAGTGAGTTCGGGTGCAAGTTTGGGTGTTGCGTTAGTAATGATGGCAGCTTCCATTCTTCCTGTTGCTTTTGTAAGCAGTGGTTGGGCGTTGATAGTAGCCGCTATTGTTGGTGCTTCCGTGGTGCTGGTGTTGGTAGTTGGCGTTTCGTTTAAAGTAAATAATGCAGTTACTTTATTGATTGTAGGTATTATGTTCGGGAGCATTGCCGGTTCGCTGGTAAGTGTGTTGCAGAATTTCAGTAATCCTGATGCAATCAAACTCTTTGTAATGTGGACTTTCGGGAGTTTAAGTGCTGTGACCTGGAATTATATGCAGGTGCTTCTTCCAGTAGTGATTGTTGGTGTGGGCATGGCTTTTTTTCTACAAAAACGTCTTGATGGTCTTTTGTTGGGAGAAAATTATGCACGCGGTTTAGGAGTTTCGATTCCGAAAACCCGTTTTTTAATTGTAATTTCAACGGGATTATTAGCAGGTGGAATTACCGCTTTTACTGGTCCGATTGCATTTGTGGGAGTTGCCATTCCGCATATTGCCAGAGGTTTGTTTCGTACGTCCACTCATAAAATTTTAATACCGGCATCAGTTGTTTGTGGCGCTTCATTGCTGCTGATTTGCGATATTATCACACAAATCCCGACGTATACATTGCCAATAAATACTGTGAGTGC
Organism: Paludibacter sp.; assembly: GCA_010365115.1. Lineage (GTDB taxonomy): Bacteria > Bacteroidota > Bacteroidia > Bacteroidales > Paludibacteraceae > Paludibacter. The sequence continues at coordinate 72,997 of JAAFGX010000003.1, read as the reverse complement.
TTTATTTGGTGCACCGATTATTATTTGGATAATATTGAAAAGAAGATAGAATGAATCCGTCGTTATTAATAGTTATTTACTTTCAGTGTTGTTCATGATTATTTGATAGAAATAACACAAAGTAAATAACATCGAAGATAAATAACGCCGAAGGCAAATAACATCGAAGATTAATAACAGAAATTGTAAATGTCAATTCTCACCACACAAAACCTTTCCATCGGTTACCACAAAAAAAGGAAAACTGATTTGGTACAATCGGATCTTAACCTGGTTTTGAAGGCGGGCGAGTTGGTATGTCTTATTGGACCGAACGGAAGTGGAAAATCAACGTTGTTAAGGACTTTAGTTGGATTGCAAAAGCCATTGAGTGGTAAAGCGAGTATCGATGAGAAAGATATTTCTGAAATTCCGCAACAAGAGAAAGCACTTTTAATATCACTTGTTTTGACTGATAGGGTTGATGTGGAAAATGCAACAGTAAAAGACATTGTTTCTTTTGGACGACATCCTTACAGCAACTGGTGGGGAAATAAAACCGAAGCGGATGCAGCATTTGTGACCGAAGCTCTTGAAATGGTTCATTTGAAAAATAAAACAGATCATTATTTGAATGAACTCTCAGATGGTGAACGGCAGCGAGTGATGATTGCCAAAGCATTAGCGCAAGATACTCCAATAATTATGTTGGACGAACCTACTGCTCATCTCGATTTGCCAAACCGTGTTGAAATAATGCTTTTGTTACACAAATTGGCTCATAAAACAGGTAAAACCATACTTCTTTCTACACACGAACTGGATTTAGCACTCCAAGCTGCTGATAGAATTTGGTTGATGAGCAATGAAAAAGGCATAGAATGTGGAGTCCCTGAAGATTTGGTGTTTAATGGCAGTTTCAACCGGGCTTTTCAAAGCAAGTCTTACTTTTTTAATGCTGCCAATGGAAATTTTTCCATGAATTATCCCATGACAAAAGAAGTGTCTGTTTCCGGCGATAAGACCAGAATGTACTGGACTTTAAGGGCTTTAGCACGTGCAGGATATATGGTGGTTCAAGATGCTGAGACAAAAATATTAGTGAATCAAAATGGTTGGGAAATAGATTCTAAAGAAATTTCTACGATTGAACAACTGCTTTGTAAACTGGAGAATAATGGTAATCTAAGTACGATTTAAATTATTTTTTTGGATAGAATATATGTTAATTTATCAATGGCAATCTTTTTGATAATCTTATTGTTCGGGTTGTAAAATCAAATATTTCAATTCGATTTTCTATTCTCCAATAGTTCATCAACTCATCATTTGCCTTCTTTAGTAGTAAATTGTATCTTTGTAAACAATTGATTGAAATAAAATAAAATAAATACATTTTTTCTCCGTTAAAAAAGAGTTTAAAATAGTTTTTATAAAACGGAGAAATTCTCGTTACATGAAGAATAAAATATTTAGTATATTTTTCTTTTTACTGATCTTTACAGTTACTTCCGCACAAACAAAAGTACGTGTTTACGGATATGTTATCGATACAAGCAATAGAGGAATAGAATTAGCAAATGTGTATTTCGAAAACACAACAATAGGCACTACAACCAATCAAAATGGTTATTACGAATTGATAACTGAAGTGCGTGATTCAGCTACTATTGTTTATTCAATGTTGGGTTATCAAACCGTTAAACATACCATTCATCCGCGCCAAAAAGTAATTCAGATATCCGTAGAATTAGCGGCTTTATCTAAAGAAATCAGCGAATTAAATGTAGTTGGCCAGCGTCGACAGACCTCAACTATTGATATGCTCGATCCATCAAAATACCGTGTTATACCTAATTCATCGGGAGGAATTGAATCGTTGTTGATTACATTTACAGGTGTTAGTTCCAACAACGAACTCAGTTCACAGTATAATGTTCGTGGAGGAAACTTTGACGAAAATGCTGTGTATGTGAATGGAATTGAAGTATATCGGCCATTGCTTGTTCGATCGGGGCAACAAGAGGGCTTGAGTTTTATCAATCCTGATATGGTTCAAAATGTGTCTTTTTCATCAGGTGGTTTCGATGCAAAATACGGAGATAAAATGTCATCGGTGCTGGATATTGATTATAAAAAACCAACAAATTTTGAAGCCTCCTATTCACTTAGTTTATTAGGTGCTTCGGCCTATTTAGGAACTGCCGGAAAAAAATTCACACAGATGCATGGTATTCGGTATAAAACTTCGCAGTACCTACTAGGAACACTCGATACAAAGGCTGAATATAAACCATCATTTATTGATTATCAAACTTACCTTACTTATCAGCTTAAGCCCAAAGTGGAACTTACATTTCTTGGGAATTTCTCACAAAACTCCTATTTTTTTAAACCTACCGAACGTGAAACTGAATTTGGAACGTATAATATGGGACGAAAACTGACTGTGTTCTATGAAGGAACTGAAAAGGATTTGTTTCAAACTGCATTTGGTGCGTTGACATTAAACTACAAACCCAAAAAAGGGTTGAAACTGACATTGTTGACATCTGCATTTAATACCAATGAAAATGAAACTTACGATATTTTGGGAGAATACATTTTAAGCGAAGTGAAAATGGATCTAAAAGCTGAAAATAAGAATGGTGAATCGTTGGGAGTTGGAAAATATCAGGAGCACGGCAGAAATAAGTTGAATGCAACTGTAACAAATATTGGCCATTTAGGAGAATATGATATAGAAAACAATAAAATCAAATGGGGCGTTAATTTACAGAGTGAAATTATTACGGATAAAATAAGTGAGTGGGAATGGAGAGATTCAGTTGGTTATTCGTTGCCATTCAGCGATCAACAAGTCAATTTATTTTACAATTTAAAATCAAAATCATATTTATCAACATGGCGAACAACCGCCTTTATTCAGGATACTTATAAATTGAAAGCAGACGGAGGAACTTTCCTATTTACCGGAGGTTTGCGAGCTGGATATTGGAATTTTAATAATGAATTATTGGTAAGTCCGCGTCTTTCGGTTGCTGTTTTGCCACATTGGGAAAGAGATTTTACTTTCCGTTTAGCCACTGGTGTTTATTATCAGGCTCCATTTTATAAGGAAATTCGTGATACAGTAACTGATGCACTTGGTAATATTAACGTTAATTTGAATAATAATATTAAAGCTCAACGATCACTTCATTTTGTATTGGGTGGCGATCATTATTTCCGTGCCTGGGGTCGACCGTTTAAATTTACTACCGAAGCATACATGAAATTAGCAGACCGAGTGGAATCTTATACTATCGATAATGTGCGAATTCGATATTCTGGAGAGAATGATGCAAAAGCATACACGGCCGGAGTTGATTTTAAGTTGTTTGGAGAGTTGGTTCCCGGAGCGGATTCATGGATAAATTTGTCTCTAATGAATTCTAAAGAAGATATAATTGGTGATTCGTATCTTAAAAATTCATTCAACGATAATGGAGAAGTTGTTTCTTCCGAAACTATTTATCCGGGTTGGCTTTCACGACCCAGCGAACAGCGATATACTTTTTCCATGTTATTTCAGGATTATTTGCCGAATAATCCAAAATACAAAATGCATCTAAAGTTTATCTGGTCTGATGGTTTGCCAATAGCTGCGCCACGGAATTCCAAGTTCTCAACTGCTTTCAGAGAAGTTGGTAATCGCATGCCGCCTTATCGTAGAGTTGATATTGGAGCATCACGCGTATTAATAAATGGCTCTGATAGAATGATGAGCAGAGCTTGGCTGAAACATGTCAAAAGTATTTGGTTGAATCTGGAAGTGTTTAATTTACTCGATTTTAAAAATGTAAATTCTTACTATTGGGTGACTGATATTTATGGACAACAAATGGCTACTCCGAATTACCTTACCGGACGTCAGTTTAATGTGAAAATTATGGTGGATTTGAAATAGTAAGTAGTAAGTAGTAAGTAGTAAGTAGTAAGTAGTAAGAAGTAAGTAGTAAGAAGTAAGTAGTAAGAAGTAAGTAGTAAGTAGTAAGAAGTAGTATGTAGTAAAGAAACTACTGAATCGATGTTTATATATCAAACTAGCAACTAACAACAATACCAACTACTAAACTTTTTGAACGTAGATTTTTGAACCTTTCTGCCACAGGCAGGCGCAAACGCAAAATAAACGCAAATGAAACATCCCGTAAAACGGGGTCAGAAATTTTCGATTACTTTGACAGTTAGATTTGATTTTCTCTAAATCTGCAAACTTGGTCTTTAAGTCCCCCTTTTCGGTGGATTTAGGGGGCTACTACTAACTAAAAACTATCAACTTGCAATCAAAATACTTTATTTATCGAGTTTATTTCACTAATTTTGCAGCTAAATTTATAATTTGAATCTGTTCGGTGTTTTTTTATGACATGATTAACAAGACACTAAACGCTAAACGCAAAACGCAAAACGCAAAACGCAAAACACTAAACGCAAAACAAAGAACACCGAACAAAATATTATGCCACATACTTCACAACGTGGGCAGTCAATGCCCGAATCCCCAATTCGTAAATTAGTACCACTTGCCGATAAAGCAAAAGCTCGTGGTATAAAAGTGTATCATTTAAATATCGGACAACCGGATTTAAAAACACCCCAAATTGCATTGGATGCCATTCGAAATATTGATCGTACCGTGTTGGAATACAGTCCGAGCGATGGAATTAAAAGCTTAAGATTAAAGCTCGCTGCCTATTATCGTACGTTTAATATTGATGTAACAGTGGATGACATAATTGTTACAACCGGTGGTTCAGAAGCAGTAAATTTTGCTTTTATGAGCTGCCTCGATCCAGGCGATGAAATTATTGTTCCCGAACCGGCTTATGCTAATTACACTGCATTTGCAATAGCAGCAGGTGCAGTTGTACGACCTGTAGTTTCTTCAATTGAAGAGGGGTTTGCATTGCCATCTGTAGAAAAATTCGAGGAACTCATTACTCCCAAAACAAAAGGAATACTGATTTGCAATCCGAATAACCCGACCGGATATTTATATACCCGTACCGAAATGAATAAAATTCGGGATATTGTGAAAAAATACGATTTATATCTTTTTTCCGATGAAGTTTACCGCGAGTTTTGTTACACTGGAGCTCCCTATATTTCTGCCTTTCATTTGGATGGAATTGAAGAAAACGTTGTATTGATCGATTCAGTTTCAAAGCGTTACAGTATGACCGGTGTGCGCATTGGCGCTATAGTAACTAAAAATAAAGAAGTTCGTCAAAGCGTAATGAAATTTTGTCAGGCACGTTTAAGTCCCCCTTTGTTGGGTCAGATTGCTTCCGAAGCAGCAATGGATACTCCAACAGAATATATGCTTGAAATGTACAACGAATACTTGGAACGCAGAAAGTTCTTAATCGATGGACTCAATAGAATTCCAGGCGTTTATTCACCAATTCCTATGGGAGCTTTTTATACAGTTGCCCGCTTGCCGGTGGATGATGCGGATAAATTTTGTTCCTGGTTACTTACCGATTTCGAATACGAAGGTTATACCGTAATGATGGCACCTGCTTCGGGTTTTTATACCATCGAAGGAATGGGTAAAGATGAGGTTCGTATTGCATATGTCTTGGATAAAGATGCTTTAAAACATGCGCTAATTGTTTTGAGCAAGGCATTACAAGTTTATCCGGGAAGAACAATTTAAAGCTCCTCCAACTTCCCCCAAGGGGAGGCTTAATATATGAATTTAGAATATTTCATAGCAAAACGTATACATTTTCAGCAGGGTAAGAAAAATATTTCTCGTCCTGCTGTTCGTATTGCCACTATTGGAATCGCTCTCGGATTAGCTGTAATGATTATTTCAGTGGCTGTTGTTATTGGTTTTAAAAACGAAATTAGAAATAAAACCATTGGATTTGGTGGACATGTTCAAATCACTAATTTTGATAATAATAATACGTATGAGATGAATCCCATCAAGGCTGACAAAGCTTTGATAAAGAAAATTTCTTCTCTTGAAGGTGTAAAACATGTCCAACGATTTGTTACCAAACCAGGAATAATTAAAACAAATACAGAATTTCAAGGAATTGTTGTTAAAGGCGTTGATGCTAATTTCGATTGGGAGTTTTTCAAAGCAAATCTTGTAGAAGGAAATATACTTAATCTGACCAGCAATAAGCCATTAAATGAAATTATAATTTCTAGATACTTAGCAAATTTACTTGGCTTGAAATTGGGTGACAGTTTTTTTACGTATTTTATTCAGGATCAAGTGCGCGCCAGAAAGTTTAAAATTACCGGAATTTATTCCACCAATTTTATTGAATATGATAAACTGATTATTCTGACTGATATGCGCCATGTGCAGCATTTAAACGACTGGGATGAAAACTCTTTTAGCGGTTTGGAAGTGTTGATTAGTAAATTTGATGATATCGATAAAGTGGGGAATGAAGTGTCTGATGCTGTTTCCAATAAGTTTAATAATGAAGGTGAAACTTATTACACACAAACTATAAAACAACTCAATCCTCAAATTTTTAGTTGGCTCGAATTATTGGATATGAATGTATGGGTCATTTTGTTTCTAATGCTTTCAGTGGCAGGATTCAATATGATTTCGGGTTTACTGATTTTAATTCTGGAACGAACCAATATGATTGGTATTTTGAAATCGTTAGGTGCTGAAAATTGGTCGATACGCAAGATATTTCTTTATCATTCTGCATTTCTAATTGGCAAAGGTATGTTTTGGGGAAATGTCATAGGTCTAAGTCTTTGTGCTATTCAATATTTTACAGGGATTATTCCTCTCGATCCCGAAGCCTATTACGTGGCAACAGTTCCTGTCTCATTCAACTGGCTTTTTATTATTTTGCTGAATCTGGGCACTCTGATTGCATCACTTCTAATGATGATTGGGCCATCCTATTTAATTACCAAAATTGATCCGGCAAAAATTATACGTTACGAATAAACAGTTTTCAAACGAATTAATAAAAGTCCTAAAAGCCATTATTGGTATTTTGGACTTTTTTTTATGTGTTTTCTATAAGCCCGATTTATATCTGATTCATTTTTTTTTGAAACAGATAATAAATCAATGTTTTTGACAGATACAGCCTTAAAAGCTAAATCAATGATCATCTGGATGATAATTTACTTTTTCTTTAAGAAAAGACTAGCTTTAACGTATTTGTTCAGCTTTACTAGAATTTAATGTTAAATGTGACTTGTTTTTGTCCTCTTTTTGCTTCAAAGAAGTAAATTCATATAAATCATGTTTTTTTTGTTGTTTAAGTTGCTGACTATGCTGAACATAGCTAGGCAAACTATGTTATATTTAGAAAAGGAATTCCCAAAAATAACTAAAAACAATTAATATTATTGATAATGTGTGATTTATGTAATAAAAAATCAAAGTTGTGTAAAACCCCATTGCAAATATTTTAGCAACTTTGTCCAGAATTTATCATTAATTCAGAACAAACAATGAAAAAATATATTAATCCATTTTCTCAAACCATTAAAACCAAAAAAAAATGAAAACAATTAAATTCTATGCAATGATTACCGCATTCGCATTTCTTTCAGCATCTTGTGTTGAGAATTCAGAAAAATACAAAACTGCAGTTGCTCAACGTGATTCAATTGCAATTGAAAAGCAAGCCTTAGATTCCAATTACAACAGAACACTTTCCATTTTGGATGATATTGAAACCGGATTCTCAGAAATAAGTTATAGTCAAAGTCAAATGAGAATAAATCTTAAAGGAGCAGAAGGTAAAACAACCAACAAAAAAGAACTGATAGCAGCTCAAATGACATCGATAAAAGAGACCATTGAAAAAAACAAAGCGAAAATTGATGAATTACGGCAATTGGTATCTAAAAATGCAAAAGCTAACAATAAGTTAGTAGAAACAATCAAACGTTTACAAAGCGAGATGGATGAAAAAAGTGTACAAATTCAAACTTTACAAACCGAACTTGATCAGAAAAACATTAAAATTGATGAACTTAACACTACAGTGAATAATCAGAGTGAAAATATAGCCGAAAAGCAAAGTATGTTGGAACAGCAAACAACTAAGATGAATACGGTTTGGTACTATGTTGCAACTTCAAAAGAACTCAAAGATGCGAAGATTATTTCAACCAGTGGACTATTTCAGTCTAAAACAGCTTTGGATAATGAATTAGATAAAAATGTATTTACTCAGGTAGACTTGAGAACAGTTACGTCTATTCCTACTGGCAGCAAAAGTATTAAAATAATATCTTCTCACCCCCAAAGCAGTTATACTCTTGTAACAGGTGACGATAAGAAAATTACAATCGAAATTACAAATTCTGCTAAATTCTGGAGTATTTCAAAATACTTAGTTGTGCAAATTTAGTTTTTATTTTAAAATGAAAAGACCACAACCACTTGTTTCTGACAAGTAGTTGTGGTCTTTTCATTTATGACTTATAGAACCAACATTCAATTCGTAATTTATACTCGAACTAAAATTGATGAATTGTTTTCAAAAGAGAATGCTACCAACATCCTATTCTTTCAGCTTTTTAGAGGAAAAGTGTATTTAGGAATAAATTTATTTGTTTTCCATTTTTTTTACTATTTCTCTTAGCAAGTCGTTTTGCTCTTTTTTTAAAGAAATAAATTGGTTAACCCAAGTGTAAACTAAATAAAAAATGCCAGCAATAATTGATAAAAAGAAGAAATAGATCAAAATTGAGAAGATGTACATAGTTAATGTTTTAGATTATGGTGAAATGAATGAATACTTGCTTGTATTTAAGTAGTTGGAACAATATAATGTCGTATTTTCAAAAAGAATCTACTACATAGTTATACAAAGTTGCATACCGCCTTAGAAATAAAAAAAAGCAATCATAGAGTCACATGGTTTTTTAGAAAAACTATATGTGCTATGTATTCGAAAAAAAACTATGTGGTTCTGATACTATGTGGTTGAAAGAATGAGACATTTAATTGTTATTCTTACTTAAAACCCAAAATCATCAATTACTTTATCGAATTTTTTTGCTTCTTCCGGTTTTTTTGCTTTTAGTTGACTTGTTACTCCTTCAACGTAAATAGCCTGATAGGGTCTGACGGGACAAATTGATTCACAACCACCACAACCAATACATAATTCAGGTATGACTTCTGGTTTGGTCAGTCCGTTTTTGTAAGGAATCATGTGAACTGCCTGTGTAGGACAATGTTCTGAACAAGCTCCACAATCAGTTTCGTGTGTTATCACTTCGCACATATCTAACCTTAGTTTTGCAATACCAATCTGTGTCACTTTTTTTTCTTCCATTGGCATTTTTGTCAATGCTTTTGTCGGACAAACCGCAGAACAAATATTACAATCGAAAGTACAAAATATATGTGTAGAAAAAGCTAAATGGGGTTGCATAATTCCCGAAATCCCATATTGTAATGAAGCAGGCTTTAATACTTGCATTGGACATTTTGTGACACAAAGTTGGCAACCTGTACAATTGGTATTGAAATGTTCAATATTTATTGCACCCGGAGGCATTATAGGTTTACGTGAAAGAATGGAATCTTTTTTACCTGTAATCGTGTTAGCTTTTGCAAGAGCAATTGAAGTGATTACTGCTCCAGAAGTCAAAAGAAATGTTCGTCTGCTATTTTTTCCAGTTAAAACTTTTATGGGTGCCACTTCCGATTTTTTGTAACGGAATTCGTATTTCATGCTTGCTTTTTTGCAAACTGTCAAGCAATTAAAACAACTGACGCAGCGAGAATCATCCACTTTCATCGTCTCGCTGTCGATGCATTGTGATTTACAGGTTTTTTCACATGAACCGCATCGTGTACAGGTGGATTTTTTTATTGAAATTCGAAATAATGAGAAAGGTGCAAACAAACCCAGCGTGGTCCCAACTGGACAAATGGTATTGCAATATAATCTGCCACGAAACCATGACATAATTCCGATACCAATGAAAAAAAGTATTGTAATGCTAAAAGCAACGGGGACAAAACCAACTTGCTCCACTTTGTACATTGAATAATTCCCCATTCCACTCAACAATGCAGCCATACTATTGTTGCCCCATATTGCCAGAGGACGAAATAGTTGCGAAATGATACGACCAAACGTGCTGTATGGATCAAATAAAATGACTAATAAAGAACTTCCGAAAATGAATGCAACTATTGTTAATCCGAGTATGGTGTATCGCAAGATGTTTTGCGATTTCATGTATTTGAAGCGGAATTTTTTCTTTTTCTTTTTAAAAAAACGTGATTTCCATGAAATTATATCCTGAAAAACGCCCAAAGGACAAATTGTAGAGCAATATATTCTCCCAAATAACAGACTTAAAACTAATAAAATTCCAATAAGTACCAAATTAAGCGATAACAATGCTGGAATCCATTGAAATTTCAATAATTCATGAAGTTGCAATGGCAATTTACCGATAAAATCTATAAAAAACAGCAAAATTGGAAGAAAAAACAAAATAGCAATTGCAACACGGATATTTTTAAGGAATTTCATTGACAGTGATAAACGATTAGTGATAAATGATTAGTGAAAAGACTTTTAGACTGTTTTATTACTAATGGCAGAATCATGTATTGTTACATTTTAATTTTCTTCACATTCAGTTTCTCTAAATTTTGCGTTCCTACGTTCAATTTTTCGGCCATCCCAATATAACGAACATCTTTTATATCGGTGGGTTGAACTTGAGAGAACATTTTCATGGCTGCAGTATCGGCAGCAACATAATCAGGAGAAATAATAAGAGATTTTAAGGTGACTACATCTGCTTCCGATTTTCCCTGTGGACCATTTGATTTCATAATCCGATAAGCATCCACAATATTAAGCGCCGGTTTTTTATAGAAAGTTGCTACGTCAGCTATACATTGATGCAAATCATTTTTATGGAAAAAACCTCTTTCCCAAACAATTCCCATCAAGTTTTTCATGGAGATTGAATTTTTAGCTCCACCATGATGTTTCAATACCGGCACATTAAACCAAACATCGCAATCAATAAGTGACTTATGAATCAAGGTTTTTTTTAAATTAACACCTTGAGGCAATTCTACTTCTTTATAATATGACTCGTCATTACCTGGTACCATTATTCCTCCGGCTGCGGTCACTGCTTTTTCAATACCACTGTTTGTGTAACTTTTTTTCCAATCGTGGCAAGTATGATCGAAAACCAAAACTTCAGAAGCACCAGCACTTTTGCACATTTTTACTAATGTGCCTATTAGCTCTGGATTGGTATTGGCAGCCAACTCAGGCTTTCTATCCCAACCGATATTCGGTTTTACCACAACCTTATCGCCTTTTTTTACATATTTACCAATGCCACCCATTTCTTTTATGGCACGGGTAAGCATTGCTGCAGGTTCACCACCCATAACTGCTACCATGTCAGGTCCTGACTGGACTGACATACTACTATTCAATGTTGCTGCATCAAGTGTAGAAGGTTTCAAAACAGTAGCTAGGCCAACTACTGCTGCCGACTTAAAAAAATCTCTTCGTTTCATATTTTTTCAGTTTTTAATAATGAAATCTCAATTGACAAATACAGCCACTAAACCCTTCCAACAAATCGGGATAAATTGCGTGTAATTAAATTAGCTTTGTCTTGTATTTTGGTTGATTTATTTTTTTTTAAATTTAGGCTGACTACGTCTTTAAGTCCCCCTCTTCCTCCCTCTCCAAAAAAACTGTTTTCCGTTCTCTTTCTCCTCTTTCTCCCTCTTCAAATGAAGAGGGTTGGGGTGAGGTCTAGATTTTAGAAGTCATGTATAAATTACTTTTTTACTATCATAGCGCTAATTTCCCAAAGCATATAAATTGGTAAAAATACCACCATTAGTGTAAATGGATCGCTCGATGGAGTTATAAATGCTGCTAAAACCAATAATGCAACAATAGCATGTTTTCTGAATTTATTAAAAAAACTTCGTCTTAAAATGCCAATTTGAGATAAAAGCCAAGAGAGTAAAGGTAGTTCAAATACTAATCCCATTATAAAGCATAACATTAGAAAACTTCCCATATAGGAATCTAGTGAAACACTGTTTTCAATGTATGAACTAAGTTGATAACCCGCCAAAAATCTCAACGTCAATGGGAAAACCATTATATAACCAACGGCTACTCCAATATAAAACAACAAATTTCCAAAGAAAAATGCTAATCCTGTATTTTTCTGCTCATGGCTGTAAAGTGCCGGCTTTACAAAAAGAAAAAGTTGATAAATTACAAAAGGGAAACTAAATACCAATGCAAACCAAAAAGAAGTTGACATATGGATGAAAAACTGAGATGCTAAATTGATGTTGATAATTTTCACTTGAAAATCGCCAATACAAAAATCAGGCAATACAGGAAACTTCAGCGCTAAATCATTCAACCAGTTGTATAGAAAAAAGTCGCTTCTGGTAGGAGCAAGTATCACATTGTCAAATAATTCTCTCATGAACGAGAAAAAGACCAAAGCAACCACTACCACAAAAACTGCTATTCTAAACAATATCTTTCGTAACTCATCCAGATGATCCCAAAAAGTCATTTCACTTTCACTCGGCTCACCCATGTTTACCTCGATAAATCTTGTTTTTCTTCTTTAGTTTCATCTTTTTTTATCTCGTTCTCTACATCATTGAGTCCGTCTTTAAAGCTCTTCACACCTTTACCAATGCCCCGCATCAATTCAGGAATTTTTTTACCCCCGAATAATAATAGAACAATAAGCGCAATAAGAATAATTTCGCCAGTACCCAAATTTCCCAGTAACATTAAGTGATTCATAATAGTTCTTTTTTTATTTTTAAATGAAAATTCAGCTGTAAAAATACAACTATATTTTTATTATTAAGAATACATCGATAGATTTGTTCAAGATATTGGAAATTAATAAGATTAATTAAATCAATATTTACATTATTTTTTAATGGATGCATTAATTCTTATCCACTAACTTATTGCTGTTTTCATTATAACGATCACCTATGTCCGGATGTTTTTTTAGTACAGTGTCAATTTTCTTTAAATCATCTAAATTAAGTTCAACATCTACTGCGCCTTTATTTTCGAGTAAATATTTTCTGTGTTTTGTCCCCGGAATTGGAATAATGTTTTCGCCCTGAGCCAAGACCCACGCCAAAGCCAGTTGAGATGGTGTACACGATTTTTGTTGAGCAATTCCAGCAAATTCAAGAGCCAGATTCGTATTGTTCTCTGCATGATTTGATTGGTAACGAGGCAAAGTCTTGCGGAAATCGTCCTCTTTTAGTTGGTTCAAATCAAGTGTGTTTGTCATTAACCCACGAGCCAGCGGACTGAAAGGCACAAGTGTTATTCCCAGTTCCCGGCAAGTTGGTAAAATGTCTTTTTCTACATCGCGGGTGAGTAACGAATATTCGCTTTGCAACGCTGAAATTGGATGAACTGCACAAGCCCGACGCAATGAATTGGCAGAAGCTTCAGACAACCCCAAATAACGCACTTTCCCTTCTTTTACCAAATCGGCCATTGCTCCAACCATTTCTTCAACGGGGACATTTGGATCAATGCGATGAGCATAATAAAGATCAATCACATCGGTTTTCAATCGTCTTAAACTGTCTTCTAGAGCCTTTTTCATATGTTTTGGCGAAGCGTCGAAGCCAAATGCATATTTATCTTCCGGATTGGGAATAAAACCAAATTTGGTGGCAAGAAAAATTTTGTCGCGGTTCTGTTTAAGTACTTTCGAGATTAGTTCTTCATTTTTACCAGCACCGTAAATATCAGCGGTATCCCAAAAAGTTACACCTATTTCAATGGCTTTTTCCAATGTCGCAATCGATTCTTCATCATTAGGTTCTCCGTAACCATGGCTCATTCCCATGCAACCAAGACCAATAGATGGAAGCAGAATGTATGTTTTTCCTAATTTTCTGTATTTCATAAACTCTAAATTTTTAGAAAAAATGGTTGAAAATTTTGTACTTACATCTTCTCAATAGCCCAACTTGGCAGTGATTTCATAATACAAGCCAATACTCCCCAACGTTTGGTAACGTAGGCAACTTTTTGGTTTTTATAAATCGCTTTGAATATCTGATTGGCTGCTTTTTCAACAGAAGATACCCAAAACAAGCCGTCACCTTTGGCCATTTCTGTATTTACAAATCCAGGTCGAATATCGGTGATGTAAATTGGTAGTTTTGATTTTGAAGCTTTAATGCGCAGACTTTCGAGGTAGTTTATCTGATATGCTTTTGAAGCAGAGTAGGAGGGAGCAAGGTGGTTCCCCCGCAGTCCGGCAATGGAACTTATGGCAACCAGTTGTCCGTGTTTTTGATTCTGAAAAAAATTGAAAGCCCAATCTGCTATTGCTGTAAAGCCAATTATATTGGTATCGATAGTGCGTTTTTCAATTTCAAATTCAAGCTTTTCGTTGAGATCGCCAGTGCCTGAACTAATAATCAGCAAATCTAATCCACCAAGTTCAAGGGTTAAATCATTTAAATGTTGATTTATTTGAGATACTTCTTTTATATCAAATGATTTAATGAAGTATCTATTTGGATTTGTTGATTTAATTTCTTCCAATAAATTGGTTCTTCTTCCTGTAATTCCCACCTGAAAGTCATTTTCAATAAGCAAAGCGGCAAGGGCTTTTCCAATGCCGGAAGTAGCTCCAATAATAATGGCCTTTTTCATATTGATTTGAATTTCAATTGAATCGAATCTTTCTTTGATCTAAAATTATGAAATAAAATGATACAAGAAAACGATAGTTGCTTCTAAAGCCGTTTTTTTATTGTCCTTTATTTCCATCGAAACTTGTATTTCGGCTTTGGCAATTCCTCTTAGATTTGTCAATGCTTTCAGTTTAGCCCGTACCCGTACCTGGCTATTTACCAAAACAGGGCTGTTGAAACGAAGGTTTTCAATGCCGTAGTTAACGGTTAGTTTCGAGTTGTTTACTTGCACAATTTGTTCCCACAGATGAGGAAGTACTGAAAGATTCAGATAACCATGAGCAATGGTTGTTTTGTAAGGACTTTCTGTTTTGGTACGTTCAGTATCAACATGTATCCATTGATGATCTAAAGTTGCATCTGCAAACAGGTTAATTTGTTCTTGCGAAATGGTAATGTAATCCGACACGCCCATTTCTTTGCCCACGTATTGATTTAAATCGTCAAAGCTGTTGATAATAATAGCACTCATGTTTTTCGGGTTTTGATTCAGTAGTAATTTTTGCTCATTTGTTTAGATTGTGTGCAAATGTACGTAATTTATAGATGATTACAAATAGAAAATGTGTTTATATTAAGTAAATACTTTTAAATTATTTTTTATAGCGTTTCTAATATTCAGTTATTTATGTGAAATAGAAAAATGTACATAAAAAACCGCACAAATTCAAAGTGTCCCTTCAAATATGTGCGGTTTTAAAATTAGATTTACTAATTTATTTCCTCAATCCTGCAATTCCCTCTTTTAACGAAGTAATGTTACTTTCCGCATCCGCTTTTTTCTTGCGTTCGGTTTCCACCACTTCCGGTTTAGCGTTGGCTACAAACCTTTCGTTGCCTAGTTTTTTCATTACCGAATCGATAAAGCCTTCAAAATACTTAATTTCAGCTTCCATTTTGGCAATTTCTTCTTCTATATTGATTAAACTACCAAGCAAAATAGAGTATTCAATTGTTCCAACTAAGAATGAAACAGATCCAGCTGATTTTTCTTTGACTGTTTCTATAGCTTCAAGGTTGCCTAATTTTCCAATTACAGCATCAAAACCTGCTTTATGTTCGCCGGTAATTTGCAAACTTAATACTTCTTTGTTGGGAATATTTTTTTGCAAACGAACAGTACGAATTCCTGCAATAATTTCTTTTGCATTTTCAAATTCAACAATCAGTTTTTCGTCTACTTTTACTGCTTTCGGTTGCAACTCAATCATAATGCTTTCACCGTCTTTGCGAGTTTCCAATGCTTGCCAAAGTTCTTCGGTAATAAAAGGCATAAATGGATGCAGAACTTTTAATAACGAATCGAAAAAGCCAAGTGTGGCTTCGTAAGTTATACGGTCGATGGGTTGTTGGTAAGCAGGTTTTGCCATTTCCAAATACCAGGCCGAGAACTCGTCCCAGAATAACTTGTAAATGGCCATCAAAGCTTCCGATAAACGGTATTTGGTGAACAAATCATCAATTTCAAGCAAGGTTTTATTCAGTTGAGCATCAAACCATTTTACCGCCATTCGTGCGGATTCAGGTTGTTCAATATCCGCTACTTCCCATCCTTTTACCAAACGAAAAGCATTCCATATTTTATTATTGAAGTTTCGTCCTTGTTCACAAAGAGAGTCATCGTAAGGTAAATCGTTTCCAGCTGGTGAAGTAAGCAACATGCCCAAACGCACTGCATCAGCGCCATAAAGAGCTATTAAATCCAGCGGATCTGGCGAGTTGCCAAGCGATTTCGACATTTTACGACCCAGTTTATCGCGAACAATACCAGTTAAATATACATTCTTAAACGGCATTTCACCTCTGTATTCATAACCGGCAATAATCATACGAGCCACCCAGAAAAACAGGATTTCCGGTGCAGTTACTAAATCATTTGTTGGGTAATAATATTTAATTTCTTCGTTTTCAGGATTATTGATACCATCAAAAACCGAGATGGGCCACAACCATGAGGAAAACCATGTATCAAGACAGTCTTCGTCCTGACGCAAATCATCAATTGATATTGGATAATCGACAATTAATAATGCTTTCTGATAAGCTTCTTCTTTAGAATGAGCAACAACTAAACCTCCTTGTGGCAAAAAATAGGCAGGAATGCGGTGTCCCCACCATAGTTGACGCGAAACACACCAATCTTTCACATTTTCCATCCAATGGCGATAGGTATTTTTAAATTTTGCAGGATACAATTGAATGTCATCGCTCATAACCGCATCCAAAGCCGGCTTAGCTAAATCTTCCATTTTCATGAACCATTGCATCGACAGTTTGGGTTCAATAACTGCATCGGTACGTTCCGAAAAACCTACTTTGTTGGTGTAAGGTTCTGTCTTTTCGAGCAATCCGGCTGTTTCTAAATCTTTTACAATTTGTTCGCGAACTTCAAAACGATCCATGCCGGCATATTGCTCACCATGTGCATTTAATGTTCCATTGTCATTGAAAATATCAATTGATTCTAAACCATATTTCTCACCCAACATATAGTCATTTACATCATGTGCTGGAGTAACTTTAAGGCAACCGGTACCGAATTCAACATCCACATAATCGTCCTCAATAACTGGAATAGAACGGTTAATGAGTGGCACAAAAACTCTTTTTCCACGAAGAAACTTATTTTTCTCATCATTTGGGTTGATACACATAGCTGTATCCCCGAAAATTGTTTCAGGTCTTGTAGTCGCAATCACCGCATATTGTGGCTCTTCAACTCCCCCTTCAGGGGGTTGGGGGGCATCTATTTTATAACGTAGATAGAACAGTTTCCCTTGTTGTTCTTTAAAAATAACTTCTTCGTCAGATAATGCTGTTAATGCTTTTGGATCCCAATTTACCATACGTACGCCACGGTAAATCAGACCTTTATTGTACATGTCGATAAATACTTTGATAACGCTTTCGGAACGCGGTTCGTCCATGGTGAATGCAGTACGGTCCCAATCGCATGACGCACCGAGTTTTTTCAATTGTTCCAAAATAATCCCACCATGTTTGTGTGTCCATTCCCATGCATGTTCAAGAAATTCTTCTCTTGTAAGGTCTGTCTTTGCAATTCCTTCAGCAGCAAGTTTTCCAACCACTTTTGCTTCTGTAGCTATGGATGCATGGTCGGTTCCGGGAACCCAACATGCATTTTTGCCCAACATACGTGCACGGCGAACCAAAATATCCTGAATGGTATTGTTGAGCATGTGGCCCATGTGCAATACACCAGTTACATTTGGTGGTGGAATGACGATTGTATAAGGTTCGCGACCATCAGGTTTTGAATTGAAAAATCTATTTTCTAACCAGTATTGATACCATTTCGATTCGATGTCAGTTGGATTGTACTTGCTTGCGAGTTCCATTTTATTGTTTTACAATTATTATTTTTTTTTATTCAGAATTGAATTTAAAGTTATTCTGCTCTCTTTCAGCTGAATGTAAGTGTGATAGTTCTTTAAAAAGCAAATGCAAAGATAAGAAAAAATGGCGTTTACCGAAAACAAAAACATTAAAAACAAAGGATTTAGATTGTTTTGAAAATTGAATGGGGTTATAGTTTTACTAAAAAAATAAATTCGTTCAACCGCATACTTTTAATCTTTATTGTTATTTGCAAATGCTTATTGGTATAATTTTTGTAATTTTGTTGAAAATATTAAATTATTATGAAAACTTACTTCTATGGACTTTTAGGTTTAATTATTTATTTATTCACAGCTTGCATCCTCACCAGTGAATCGAATTTTAAACCTGAAATTAAATTTATTCAAAATCCCATTGTAAATAATTCGGACACACTAGATATTTTTTTGACAGATCAAGCTGGTGTATATAGAATGGATACTTTGCAAGTTGGCGATACAGTAAAATTCAGATTGTATATTTCCGGTTTTTCTAATAATTTGAAAGAATTCCGTTTAACGCAATCGGCTGATAGCGTTTCTGAAATTTTACTTCCAACGTTAAGTTCTATGGATTCAGTCTTTCTGTCAACATCAAAATACTCTGAAGGATTATTTTTAATGGACGGCACTGCAACAACATTATTTTTTCCTTTTGAATATGTGGCCAAAAAGCCAAGTCTTGAAGCCAAAATAATTTTTAGCGTAATTTCTGATGCAAATTTTGAATATAATCAATATAGTCTTGTGTTAAAAATCCCAATATTTTCAAAATGAATGTTGTGCAATGTTCGGTTTTTCTTTTGTTAGATCGTTGTTTTTGTGATAGTTAGAATTGAAACAGTATTGAAATATGCATTAAAAAAACAAATAGAATTTTCAGTGTGTTTTTCTTGTTTTAATTTTATTTCAAAGCAGATCATCTCATCATTGTTTTTTTTTACAATGCTTTTAAAGCATTAAAAAAAGCTGTTTCAATTTTACTTGAAACAGCTTTTTTAATGTTAAACATATTTTGTTTTATAAACAAAACTTGATGTTGAAATTGAGTAATTAAGCGTTTTTGGCTTTTATAACAATTGCTTTGAAAGCTTCCTGGTGGTTCATGGCTAAATCGGCCAACACTTTCCGGTTCATTTCGATACCTGATTTATGCAATGCACCCATTAATTTCGAATATGACATACCTTCTAAGCGCGCAGCTGCATTGATACGTTGAATCCACAATGCGCGGAAATTACGTTTTTTGTTTTTGCGATCGCGGTATGCATATTGCAACCCTTTTTCCCATGTGTTTTTGGCAACAGTCCATACATTACGGCGTCCACCAAAATAACCTCTGGTGAGGCTCAAAATTCTTTTTCTTCTTTTACGTGAAGCAACGTGGTTTACTGATCTTGGCATAATTAAATGATTTGTGAATGTTAGCGTCGCTTATTGTTGCGAACTTAAGGCTAAAGGCATTCTGTTTTATTGACTAAGAATGAGATTTTAAAAGATAGAAAAATTGACTATTTCAAACAAAGCATTTCTTTAACGTTTGTCAAGTCGCCTTTGTGAACAAGGGCAGTGTGAGTCAGGTTACGTTTTTGTTTTGTTGTTTTTTTAGTCAAAATGTGACTTTTAAAAGCATGTTTTCTTTTAATCTTTCCTGTTCCGGTAAGGGTGAACCTTTTTTTTGCACCGGAGTTAGTTTTCATTTTTGGCATTGTTACTTATAATTTAGTTGTAAAAATCCTTGTTAAAGTCGATTATTTCACTTTTTTAGGAGAAAACATGATGATCATGCGTTTTCCTTCTAATTGTGGTAATTGGTCTACTTTGGCATAATCTTCCAGATCACTGGCAAAACGAAGTAATAATACTTCACCATGTTCTTTGAAAAGAATGGAACGACCTTTGAAAAATACGTATGCTTTCACCTTGCATCCTTCTTTCAAAAATTCCTGAGCATGCTTTAGTTTGAAATTATAATCATGATCATCGGTTTGAGGACCGAAACGAATTTCCTTCAAAATTACTTTCGAAGTTTTTGCTTTGGCCTCTTTCTCACGTTTTTTTAGTTGGTATAAAAACTTCTGGTAATCAACAACTTTACAAACCGGTGGCACAGCGCTTGGTGAAATTTCTACCAAATCTAATTCGAGTTGATCAGCAATGCGGATGGCTTCTTCGTACGAATAAACACCTTGTTCTACATTGTCTCCGACCAAACGAACTTCTTTTAACCCTTTTATTTTTTCGTTTATACGATTGGGTTGCTCTTTTATCCGACCCCTGTAAGGTCTGATGGTTAATTGTTTAGCTATTGTTTGTTTCCTCCCTAACTTTAAAAAGTGAATAAATTTTGTATTTGCTTTTTGAGCCTGCAAATATAATACAATTATTTGAATTACTAACATTCTGACTTAAATAATTCATTCAATTTCTTCGGCAAATTATATATAAAAACCAATAAATCTGATAATTATTATTTCAAACTGTTTAAATAGATTTCCAACCTGTTCATTGCCGTTTTAATATTTTCTAATGAATTGGCATATGAAAACCGCACAAATCCTTCACCTTCTGTTCCAAAATCAATGCCGGGCGTGATGCCAACATGCGCTTTCTCAAGAACATCAAAAGCAAAGTGATATGAATCGGACGTGAATTTGCGTGCATCGCAAAACACATAAAAAGCACCTTGGGGTTCGGTGTGAATAACAAATCCTATTTGTTTTAATCTTTCAATTAAATAAATGCGGCGTTCATTATATATTTTAAGCATTTTATCAACATCTGGCTTTGCTTCCTTTAATGCAGCAATTCCTGCTTTTTGAGAAGTGCTCGGAGCGCAGATAAATAAATTCTGTTGCAAAATTTGTAATGAACGCATGTGTTCTTTTGGGGCAATTAAATAGCCAAGTCGTAAACCAGTCATTGCAAACCTTTTTGAGAATCCATTGATTACAAATGCTTTGTCGGTAAATTCAAGTATTGTCGAAGCTTTTCCGTTGTACACCAATCCGTGATAAATTTCATCCGAAATAATGGGGATGTTGAGTTTCGATAATTCTTTATAAATAGCCTTATTCACAAGCGTTCCGGTAGGATTCATGGGCGAATTTATAAAAATGGCACGTGTTTTATCAGTGATTCTTTTCTTAATCTCGTTTACGTTGTATTGAAAATCACATTCGGCATGCAACGGAACAAAAACCGGTTCGGCATTACAAGCTAATGCGAAATTTCGATAACAAGGGTAGCCTGGATTTGACATTATTACTTCATCGCCGGGTTGACAAAGCAACATTAGTGTCATTAATAATGCCGGCGAAGAACCCGAAGTAATTACTATGCATTCTGGATCAACTTCAATATTATATTCTGTTTTATGAAATTTACTAATTGCTTTACGCAATTTTGGATCGCCAAGCGAATGAGTGTAATGGGTTGCACCGTTTTTAAGTGCTTCAATAGAGGCTCTGAGTATGCATTCGGGCATGTCAAAATCGGGTTCGCCCACCTCAAGATGTATTACTTCGATTCCCTGTGCCTGAAGTTCATTGGCTCGTTCCAAAACATCCATTACAATAAAGGATGTCATTCGTTTTATAGTTTGATTCATATTTTAATGCAGAAAAACAATACAAAAGTACAGAAAATTCTTGAAGAGATGAGAAGTACGTGAACGCTAAATACCCCAAACAACCAATCACTAACTGGCTAATTTGCCAATCATAAACTTCTAACTAAAACATATTGCAGATTTGCAAAATTATAACTACTTTTGTACCACTTTTTTGAGAAAGAAAGTGTGATGGGAAATTAAGCGACTAATCACTTAAAAATAAAACGCTTAAATTTTGAGTAACACAAAAAAACAACAAATGAAAACATTTGAATTAAAAGGAACAGTTAGAACTGACCTGGGGAAAAAAGCTACTAAAGCAGAAAGAGTTGCCGAAAACGTACCTTGTGTATTGTACGGTGGAAATGACAACGTTCATTTTATTACAACAGTAAGTGAACTGCGTAAATTGGTTTATACTCCCGAAGTATTTATAGTAAATTTGAGTATTGATGGCAAAGTAACAAAATCAATCATGAAAGCGTTGCAATTTCATCCTGTAACTGATAAAGTTTTACACATTGATTTCCTACAAGTGTCAGAAGACAAACCAGTTATCGTTGAACTTCCAGTTAAACTTGAAGGACTTGCAGAAGGTGTGAAAGCCGGTGGGAAATTATCGCTCGAAATGCGTAAATTAAAAGTAAAAGGATTATACACTCAAATTCCTGAAAACATTGTTATCGATGTTACTTCACTTGGATTAGGAAAATCAATTCAGGTTGAAAAAGTTTCAGTTGAAAATCTTGAAATCCTTAATGCAAAGAATGCCGTAGTTGCACAGGTTAAATTGACAAGAGCTGCTCGTGGAGCCGCTGCAACAGCAGGCAAATAATTAAGTTTGAAAGTTCGAAGTTTGAAAGTTTAAAGTTTGGAAGACCACATTGTCTTTTCTCATGAACTTTAAAACTTTATGAACCTTATAAACTTTATAAACTTTTTACTGAAGATGAAATATTTAATTGTCGGATTGGGCAATATTGGTAATGAATACCAGAATACCCGCCACAACATAGGTTTTACAATGTTGGACGCTTTTGCTAAAGCGTCCAATGTTTTTTTTATAGAAAACCGCTACGGTTCCACTTCTGAAGTGAAGATAAAAGGTCGCACACTTATACTGTTGAAACCTTCCACATTCATGAACCTGAGTGGTAATGCTTTGCGTTATTGGATGCAAAAGGAAAGTATTCTGATTGAAAACGTTTTAATTATTGTAGATGATTTGGCTTTGCCTTTTGGAACTTTGCGTTTAAAACCAAAAGGATCGGATGCAGGACATAATGGCTTGAAAAATATTCAGGATATTTTGGGACACAGTAACTATGCCCGATTGCGTTTTGGTATTGGAAGCGAGTTTTCACGTGGTCAGCAAATTGACTATGTTCTGGGGAAATGGTCGTCTGAACAAGTTGCCGCTTTGCCTGAAAAAGCTGAACGTTGCACAGAGATTATTCGGAGTTTCTGTTTAGCCGGGCTTGAACTTACCATGACACAGTTTAATGGGAAATAAAATCTCCTTAATCCACAAAAGTAGAGATTGCAGAAGTTTTTGATGTCAAAAATGTAGTAATATTAATTTTATTCCCTTTTAAGGGTTAAGGGTTATGAAAATCGAAGTACGTATCGATAAATGGCTGTGGGCAGTTCGGTTATTTAAAACCCGAACATTAGCTGCCGATGCTTGCAAAAAAGGCAAAGTGATTATTCAGAATGTTCAGGTGAAACCATCGCGAAATGTGAAAATTGGCGATGTGATTTCTATAAAACGGAATCCAATCCTTTTTTCATTCAAAGTTCTGGCATTATCTGAAAATAGGATGAATGCGAAACTGGTTAACGGTTTTATGGAAAATGTGACTACGCCCGATCAATTAGAATTAATAGAACTCGCTAAACTTGCTGGTCAATCCGGACGCGACCGTGGAACTGGAAGACCGACCAAAAAAGATCGTCGTGAAATTGAAGATTTTGTAGAACCTAGTTTTATGGATGAAGAAGGTGATTGGAATTTTGAATAAGAACCCAACTCCAAAGGACTTGAAATTACATTCGTCTTTGATATTTTATTTTATAAAAATAACAGTGTTAACTTAGTCACCATTTTAGGGGCTAGGGGTTTATAATATTGAAATGTACATAGCTCACCAACTAAAAAAAGAAAATATTTGCGAATACTTGCTATATATGTGGCAAATAGAGGATTTGATCCGAGCTTTTCATCTTAATATAGATGAAATAAATCATCGGATTATAGCGCCATACCCAGTTTCTGATGATGAACGAAAAACATTGTACAATTGGTACGAAAGTTTGATTGAAATGATGCGGATTGAAAACGTTCAAACAGTAGGGCACTTGCAATTGAACCGCAATGTGATTATTGAACTGGATGAGTTTCATACTTTATTGATTCGTTCTGGTAAAGAAGCCGGTTATAATGCGAAATTTTATCACATTCTTCCACTAGTTTCTCAACTTCGTACACAGCAAGGTAACTCAACCATTAGTGATATTGAACTTTGTTTTAATTTTCAATATGCCATTATGTTGTTGAGAATGAAAAAAGCTGAAATAACTCCAGAGACTCTTCAGGCTCAGGCAGAAATCAGCAAATTTATGGTACTATTAAATAAATATTTTCAACGTTATAAAACCGGAGAATTGGATTTGGAAGAATAATATCTTTTTATAGATGATTTTTTGTTGTTTTTTTTAATTATTTTTGGGCTTCAAAACTCTTATAAACTTTTGAACTTTACAGATTATCAAACGTTATTAACTTTATAACTAACTAACATGAAAGGTATTGTGCTAGCCGGAGGTTCCGGTACCCGTCTTTATCCAATTACTAAAAGTATTTCTAAACAAATCATTCCGGTTTACGATAAACCAATGATTTATTATCCGTTATCCGTTTTGATGTTAGCCGGAATTCGCGAAATATTAATTATATCCACACCCCACGACATTCATCTCTACGAAAACTTATTGGGAAATGGCGAGGATTTGGGAATTAAACTTGAATATGCTATTCAGCCTTCGCCTGATGGACTTGCACAGGCTTTTATCATTGGTGAAGAATTTATTGGCAACGATAGCGTTTGTATGGTGTTGGGTGATAATATTTTTTATGGTTTCGATTTTTCAAGAACGTTACGCGAAGCTGCAGAACTTAAGGATGGAGCCACAGTTTTTGGTTATTACGTTAATGATCCTGAACGTTATGGAGTTGCAGAATTTGATTCAAATGGAAAAGTTCTTAGTTTAGAGGAAAAACCAACTGAACCAAAATCGAATTACGCAGTGACCGGATTGTATTTTTACAGCAACGATGTTGTTGAAAAATCGAAAGGTTTAAAACCGTCGAAACGTGGCGAATTGGAAATTACCGATTTGAACCGTTTATATCTTGAAGAAGAAAGGCTTAGCCTGAAAATGATGGGACGTGGAATGGCTTGGCTTGATACTGGAACTCATGACAGTTTGCTTGAAGCTTCCAATTTTATTGCCACTATCGAAAATCGTCAGGGATTAAAAATAGCTTGTTTGGAAGAAATTGCTTACCGCTATGGCTATATCAATCAAGAACAATTGCTTAAACTGGCTGAGCCATTAAAGAAGAATCATTATGGCGAGTATCTTATAAAAATTGCAAAAGAAATCATATAAAATAATTATTAATTTTCAATTTTTAATTATTAATTTCACACTGACGACATGGAAATAATTAAAACAACCATCTCAGATTTAGTAATCATAAAACCCCGTGTATTTGAAGATGCACGAGGATTTTTCTGTGAAACTTACAACGAAAAAAACTATCGTGAAGCTGGAATTGAACTTCATTTTTGTCAAGATAATCAGTCAAAATCTTCTTATGGAGTTATTCGTGGTTTACATTATCAATTAAATCCCGAAAGTCAATCTAAATTAGTTTCGGTTGTTCAGGGTTCGGTTTGGGATGTGGCCGTTGATTTGCGTGCTGATTCGCCTACATTTGGTCAATGGTTCGGTGTTGAATTAACAGAGGATAATCATTTGCAATTTCTTGTCCCACAGGGCTTTGCACATGGCTTTTCGGTTCTGAGCGAAACGGCTGTTTTCTCTTATAAATGCGATAATTTTTACAGTCCTACATTAGAAAGAGGCATTATTTATAACGATCCATTATTGGCTATCGACTGGAAAATTCCAGGAGATAAAGAAGTTATTTCGGATAAAGATACAAAACATCCTTTATTTATCAATGCTGATAAAAACTTCTAAATCATTGTTTGGTAATAGTTTAATGAATTTTAGTTGTTGATTTCTAAATTATATTCATATGAATTCATTAAAAACAGTTTTTTTTATAATTGTTATCTCATTTTTTTTTATTTCTTGTAAAAAACCTTCACCTCAATTGCCTTCTAATAAAGTGATTGAGAATGATGATAATGGAATTTCATTGTTAGAAATCAATCAGAATTTAGCAATGAAAGAAGATAGTTTGCTTCAAATATATGCTTTAAAAACGGATAAATCGTTTAAAAAAAATGAAATAGGTTTTTGGTATAAAATAGATAATAAAACGAATGGTAAGCAAATTAGAATTAACGATACCTGTGTTATCTCCTTTAAATTGAGGTTTATTGATGGCAAAGTTGTTCAAGAAGAAACAAAAGGAATAACGGTTGGTAAAAAGGAACTTGTAACCGGTTTGGAGGAAGGTCTGAAACTACTTCGTAAAGGTGAAAGTGCTACCTTTATAATTCCCTGGTATTTAGGTTATGGAATGACTGGTTTAGAAAATGTGATTCCACCTTATACTTCATTGATATTTGATGTTAGCATAAAAGATTGATTCTGAGTTGTAAACCTAAATTATGAGATTTTACAGTACATTTTCATACCTGAATAACTTATAACTTTATTTGATTTATTTAACTTTTAATTCCCGTATTTTAATCGGATATTTGTACTAAAATAATTTACTTAAATGAAAAGATTAATTTATTATATTTCGTGTGCTTTTATTGCTTTTATTTTCTTTTCTTCTTGTAATGATACAACTTATGCCAAAGAGTTAAAACTAGAAAAGATGTTAATCGATGATTATATTAAACGTAATCATATTAAAGTGTTGAATGTTAGACCTGCCAATTCTGAATGGAAAGACAATGATTATTACCTGACTCCTGACGGCTTATATTTTCATTTAGTAGATTCTGGCATTGGGAAAGATATTCTTGAAACAAGCGATGTTATAGTACCCCGTTATAAGCAATATACATTAAATATTGATTCAGTAACTATAAGCAATTGGACTACAATTGATTTTCCAATAACACAAGATTTTGTATTTGGCGATTATACACAATCATGTACAGCTTTTCAAGAAGCAGTATCGTTTATGAAACGCAATGAATCTGTAGCTAAAATTATTGTTCCTTCAAAAATAGGTTTTAAAGCTTATTGGACACCTGCTACTCCGATGCGTTATGATTTGAAAATTAAAATTCAGAAATAAGTTTTATTAGTGATATACGATAAGTGATTAATGATTAGTTCATCAATTATTTTGATCATAAAACACTGAACACGAAACCCGAAACTTCAAACTATCAAACTTCAAACTCTCAAATATCATGACTTTAATTAAATCAATCTCCGGTATTCGTGGTACTATTGGCGGAAAGATTGGCGATGGATTAAATCCTTTAGACATTGTGCGCTTTACAGCTGCATATGCAACTCTGATTAAAACAAACAAGCAAACTGATTCAGTTAAAATTGTTGTTGGACGCGATGCTCGTATTTCAGGCGAAATGGTGAATCAATTGGTAATTGGCACATTGCTCGGTATGGGATTCGATGTAGTAAATATCGGACTTGCTACAACTCCCACCACTGAATTGGCTGTAATTATGGAAAAAGCAGCAGGGGGTATTATTCTTACTGCCAGCCACAATCCAAAACAATGGAATGCACTCAAATTGTTGAACGAAAATGGTGAGTTTTTGAATGCACTTGAAGGGGAAAATGTATTGAAAATTGCTGCTGAAGAGAGTTTTGTGTTTTCATCGGTTGATGAATTAGGTAAATTGACAGAAGATTTCAGTTATACCCAAAAACATATTGATAGTGTTTTGGCACTAAAATTAGTAGATGTAGAAGCAATTAGAAATGCAGGTTTTTCTGTTGCCATAGATTGCGTGAACTCAGTAGGAGGAATTGTACTACCAAAGCTTTTGGAGATGTTAGGCGTAATAACTATTGAAAAATTGTATTGTACTCCAAATGGTGAATTTCCTCACAATCCAGAACCGCTTCCTGAACATTTGACAGAAATTTCTAATTTGATGAAAAAGGGAAAAGTAGATGTTGGTTTCGTGGTTGATCCCGATGTCGACAGATTGGCAATAATTTGCGAAGATGGAAGCATGTTTGGAGAAGAATACACCTTGGTTTCCATTGCTGATTATGTATTGAATCATACTCCAGGTAATACTGTTTCTAATTTAAGTTCAACTCGTGCATTGCGAGATGTAACAAATAATCATGGTGGGAGTTACACAGCCGCTTCAGTAGGTGAAGTAAATGTTGTAGCCGCTATGAAAGCCACAAATGCTGTGATTGGTGGTGAAGGTAATGGCGGCATTATTTATCCTGAAAGTCATTACGGACGTGATGCATTGGTAGGTATTGCTTTATTTTTAACGCACTTGGCAAAATCTAAGCTCAAAGTGTCTGAGTTACGAAAAACCTATCCTGAGTATTATATTTCAAAAAATAAAATAGAACTGACACCTTCAATAGATGTTGATAATATATTAAATGCAATAAAAACTTCTTATAAACAATTTGAAGTGAATGATATCGATGGTGTGAAGATTGATTTTCCTACAGGGTGGGTGCATTTGCGCAAATCGAATACAGAACCAATCATCCGAATTTATTCAGAATCCGGAACACCTGAACAGGCCGAGGCTTTTGCAAAAGCAATTATTGATGAAATAAAACGAATAGCAAATATTTAAAATAAGTTGCAATATTATAAAAATGGTCGTTTCCAATTTGGAAACGACCATTTTTAATTTATTCAGTTGGCGAATTGTCATCTTTAGCATTCTCTTCCACAGGAAAAATACCTTGTGGTTTACGAATCAGATAACGGGTCATCGATTGATTTGATTCAAATCCTATGCCTGTAATTATATGACTTTTTTGTGTTATTTTAATTAGACTGTCAGAGTAAAACCTTTCCTCACGCTGGTTCCAAAACAATTGTTCCGTTTCGAAAAGTTCTCCTTGTAGATTTGTAGATTTTACTTTTCCTTTTAATTCCCAGACTTGTTCGTTTTCATTGAAACGAGCATACTGAGCATGTATATTTGCATCAACTTTCAGGTTTAAATCAAATTTTTCAAAATGAATACCATCAGGGAATTCCCAATAGGGTTGATTTGCTTTGTCATATACATTCCATTGTGGTGAAGATATACGATATCGTGTTATCCCTGAGTCTGAAATTACAGTTGTGATTTCAGATGCGTGAAGTCTTGGAAGTGTTGATCTATCGGCAATAGCAGCTATTGTATCCGGTTTATCCTTGCTACAACCCACAATTAATAATAACACAACAACTACCGTAAAGGCAGTTGTTGCGTATCGATTGAATATATTGTTTAATGAAATTGCTTTGACAATTCGGGCAAATAGCATAATAAATCTTCTAAATTGATTATCGGCAAGTAGTATTTTCACCTATCCAACCACCCACAAAAAATGATTTTCCGGCTTGTAAATCAGGTTGAAAGAAAATGTCTTCTTTCGAAGGAAAATAGGCGCTGTAAACGCGTATTAATTTATCCGCATCTTCTATGTTTTTAGCACTTGAATCAACTTGTTTAGCCTTTATAAATTTATCAACTGCCACCCAATAAATTGTTTTTGCTAAAACAGGATCATCATAAATCCCTCTTGATTTCGCATACATAGAACCGATTAATAAATACGGACTGCCGTTGTTCGGGTTGAATTCCAATGAATTTCTGGCATATTCCCTTGCTCGTTGGAAATTGTCTAACTCAATGTAGTAAATTTGTGCAATTTTATATTGATAGTCAGCTTTTTCCATTTTGTTTGTTGACAATTTGGTAGCTTCATCATAAAATGAAATTGATTTAGAGAATTCACCTTTTTTATATGACATTTCTGCACAACCATTTGCTGTTTCTGCACTTGGTTGTATTTTATGTGCTGCAACTGAAGCTGTGAAATACACTTCCGATTCGGTACAACCAACTCTTTTGTAAAAACTAATTACATTATTTAGAAATTCCAAATTTGTCATATTAACCTTCAATTTTGATTGATAAATGCCATCTAATGTTTTACAATCAGCAACTCCACTTTGTACAAACAAGGCATCTAAACCTTGTTCCATTTGAGAAGTGATTTCTGCATTTTTCAACTCAGGATTTTTTAATTGTTTCTCAAAAACAGTTTTTATTTTCAAATAATCAGCAAGATATTTTTCAGCATGTGTTTTATCAGCTTGATAAATAGCAGTTGAAAGTACCATGAACTGACGAATTATTTCCAATTCTGTATCCTCACCTAAACCATCTATAGATTGTTCCAACCATGAATATGCAGGTTTTTTTAAAACATCATCTTTTGCATAAGTAATATAATCAAGCGCTTTTAAGCCTAAGATCCATGGTGTTGGATAACGACTATCTGTCCCAAAGTACTTAACACGATTGTCGTACATACCCATTAATTCGTCAAAATCAGCTTTATATGAAGTCTCATCCTTTGTCTGGCTTAATTGCCATTGTAATATCTCTCTTCCTCGTGAATAGATTGCTTTGTTTGCTCCCGGACATTCTTTATATGCAGCTCTCCAAGGTTTAATTGCATCAGCATATTGTTTGTTTTTTGCCGATTCGTTAAATAAACTAATGTTTACCAAACATTGTTCAGTGATCACAGGTGCTGCATCTTCAACAGCTGGAATAGCCGGTGCAGTCACTTCTTCGGTAGCAGCACTTTTGCTTTTTTTGTCTTTTTTGTTCTCTTTTTGTGCAAAGCAATTGGTAAATAATACCAAACTTACAAAGAGAATTGTTAGGTTTCTCGTTTTCATATCAATTTAATTGTTTGTTTATTTTTTTTTTTTGAAAATCTAAAGTTTGCGTTTAAAGAACCAATGTTCATTGAATACAATATTTAATGTAAATTTAAAATAATCCTCTCTTAACATTGTGTTTGAACCGATTTTTCCATACTCAAAAGATGTGTTAAGCATTGAAGTTGTATTTGATACTTTGTTGTACAACGGTAATCCCAAACCAAAACTTATGCCAAAGTTTTTTGGTAATGTAACTCCATCCACTTTATAATATGCATCAGACAAATTGAAACCTGCACGGTATCTTATTTTATCAGAAAATTTTCTGCTCCGAATGTCTGGTAAGTATTCTAATCCAAGAGCTATTTTTGAACGATTACATAAACTGTCTGTCTTGCCAAAAAAATTGGCTGCTTTCCAACCTTGCATGCTATAATCAATTCCTACAGAAAGTTTTTTGTCGAAAGTGTAATAGAGTCCAAGTCCATATATTGTTGGCATTTCAAAATCATTACTTCCAGATACGTTAACTGTATCAGTTAATACGCCAGAGTTTATTTGTGTGAAGTTGCCATTCAATTTTGCTTTTTGTTCGTAAATTACACCCAGAGTAATGTCATGTTTTGTTGCAAATGTATTATAAAACTGTGCTCCAAAACGAAAACGAAAATTATTAGCAGAAATAGAATTTAACTGAGTAGTTGATTGAAAACCAGAAGTGTTTGCGAAACTAATATTTCTATAGTTATTTACGCTGCCATACATATAATATGCATTAATTCCCAAAGATAAATGATTGAATAGATTTACGGATAAGCCGGTGTAGACCTGACTGAAACCTCCGACTCCATTGAAGTTTTTAGTGTAAGCTATTTTGCTGGGTTCAGCATTGTTGTTAGGGATAGATGCAGTATCATTAGTAAAAAAATTGTAGCCCGAAAATGAATAGGGTAAAAGACCAGCACTAAATCCCATCCATTTATATAATGGAAATTGCATAGTAATGTATTCGATATTGGCATTGAAGGTTGTTTTTCCTCCGGTTGGATCAGAAAAGCGTGAAACAAGCGCTGAAGATCCAATATCAAACATAAATGTCATGCTGTCAACTACACTATAGGATGCTGGATTAACAGTATTTATATTTTCACTTGCACGAGCACCTATAGAAACTCCTCCCATAGCTCTTTGTTCTCCGGAGTTTGTGTCACTAAGTTCACCAAAGCCGAATCGGGTATAAGGTGAGTTTGTATTATTCTGACTGCTAACGATTTGAATTAAAAAAAACAATGAAATAACGAGCGAGAAATTCTTATTTTTATACATTATATTGAAGTATTCGGTTGAGCCCGATTAACACTAAATTTTTATCTGCAAAGATGGCATTTTTTAGCTTGTTATCAAAGTAAAAAATGCTACCGCCTGTTAAAAATGTTGAAAGTTGTGGATATTTAATTTTTAATGTATTAATATAACCATCTATCTCGAAAACAATACCATATACAGCACCCGAAACGAGAGCTGAATTTGTATCGTTGCCTAAAAATGGTTGATCTGTTGTTACACTTACCAACGGTAATTTTTTTGTGAATTCATGTAAAGAACGTAATCTCAAATCTAAACCAGGAGCAATATTTCCGCCATGGTAGTTGTTATTTGAATCAATAAAATCATAGGTTATTGCTGTTCCGGCATCAATAATTAAAAGATCTGTTTCCGGCTTTAGAAATGATGCCCCAATAACTGCTGCAAGTCTGTCTTTTCCTAACGATTCAGGCGTTTTATATAAATTTGTAATTGGAACAGGTGTATTATGAGATAAATTAATAAAATGATTTGTGTTTTTTGTAAGCCAAATATTCAATTTCTCGTTTTCAATAATCACACTAGAAAGTATACACGCATTTATATCAAACTTATTAATGAGGCTAGAAATGTCATTTTTGTTAAGAGTTGTAAAAGTAAAACTTTCAATCAAGTTATTTTGATTGAAAACACCAACTTTTGTGCTAGAATTTCCCTGATCAATACATAAATTCATATTCCGGGTATCGGTTAATTGAATTTTTAAATATAATGAATTTACAAAATCATTTTTTCAATAGGGATAACAAGAATACCTTCTGCTCCCAACGATTTTAATTTGCCGATTATGTCCCAGAATCTTTTCTCATCAATCACAACATGAAGTGAATTCCACCCTTCTTTTGCCAAAGGCATTATTGTCGGGCTTTTCATGCCTGGTAGCACTTCTATTATTTTGTCAATATTATTTGTGGGCACATTCATTAAAACATATTTTTTGTCTTCCGCCATTTGAACTGCTTCGATGCGGAAGAGTAATTCGTCGAGCACAGCCAGTTTCTCAGCAGAAAGATTGGGGTTTGAAATAAGTAGAGCTTCAGACTTCATAAGAACTTCAACTTCTTTCAAATTATTAGTAACCAGTGTGCTGCCAGAACTAACAATGTCAAAAATAGCATCGGAAAGACCAATTCCAGGTGCAACTTCTACTGAACCGGTAATGACGTGAATGTCAGAATTTACTTTGTTTTCAAGTAGAAAATCTTTTAATATTTCAGGATATGATGTAGCTATCACTTTTCCATTAAACCAAGATATTCCAGGATAATCAATTTGTTTAGGAATAGCAAGGGAAAGCCTGCACTTACTGAAGCCTAGTCTTTTCGTGATAACTGCATTTTTTCTTTTTTCGACATATTCATTTTCGCCAACAATTCCAATATCTGCTACTCCATCTGCTACCGACTGTGGAATATCATCATCACGAAGAAACAATACTTCTATTGGAAAATTCCTTGCCGGTAAAAGCAATAAGCGTTTTCCAGATTCAAGTTTTATTCCCGATTCTGTTAGTAGTAACATTGTTTCCTCAAATAATCGTCCTTTAGCTTGTACAGCAATTCGTAACATAATTCTTTGTATTATTTTAATTTAGTTCACAAAGGTACAAAAAATGCATGAATTTGACATTTTTGCGAAAAAAAAAGTCCGTTATCGCAATAACGGACTTTAAATGCCAGCAAGAATTTCTTTTTGCGATAGCTTTTTAATTACATAGCAGGAGCTACAGTGTCAACAACAGTAGTATCAACTACTGCTACAGTGTCAACAGCAACAACAGTTGAATCAACTGCAGGAGCTTCTTCAGCTGCTTTAGGAGCGCAAGATGCGAAAGCCAAAGCTACCACAAAAAATAAAATTACCTTTTTCATTTCTTTTAAACTTTTAAAATTTAACATGTTTGTTTTGCAATTCAAAATCGATGCAAAGTTACATCATTTTTTGATTATGCATTAATAAATATCATTTATTTTTAATTTATTTTTCGTTTTGAGTCAAATTTGATTCTTTTTCCGTGTGTTTTGTAAAATTTAACATAAACCTCGTACATGAAATTTATTATTTTATAAAAAAAAGTCCGATAGAAATTTTTCTAACGGACTCTTAACTTCGTAAATGAAATTTACGTTTGTTTTAATTACATAGCTGGAGCTACAGTGTCGATAACTGTAGTGTCAACTACTGCTACTGTATCAACAACAACTACTGTAGAGTCTACTGCAGGAGCTTCTTCAGCTGCTTTTGGAGCACATGATGCAAAAGCCAAAGCTACTACACAGAATAATAATACTTTTTTCATTTTTTTTAACCTTTTAAAATTTAACATGTTAATTTTGCAATTCAAAATCGCTGCAAAGTTACATCAATTTTTTATAGTACATAAATAAAACTCAATTTTTTTTTTATTTTTTTTATATGCAGTGATAGATGATACTATATTTCAGTAAATCAGATATTTGAAATATTTATGTTGTGGTAGTATAGAGATAACGTTTAATGCTTTTCTTTGGAGTTTTCTCAAATTCGTTAGGATAAAGTTGAATTTTTGATATTCCTTCGTATGAGGCAACTATGGAATTAAGCATTTTTCGGTTATCTTCCATTAAATTTTCCAATTGATTTTGATCGACTTGTTCGGCATCTACGGCTTCATAATCAGGACAAACTAATGCGACAAGTTTTCCATTTTTTTCAATAACCAGACTTTCCATCACATAAGGCATATTATTAAGTTTTGCCTCAATTTCTTCTGGATAGATATTTTGTCCACTTCCGCTCAATATCATGGTTTTATTTCTTCCCCGAATATAAATATTGCTATCTGCATCTATTTTCCCCAAATCGCCGGTATGCAACCAGCCTTCTGTATCTAATATTTGTGCAGTGGCTTCCGGGTTTTTGTAATATCCCAACATTACATTCTCGCCTCTAACACAAATTTCACCAACTCCGGTAGTTGGGTCTGGATGAATTATTTTTGCTTCCATAATATCCAGTAATTTTCCGGATGATTTTGGAACAAAGTCTTTTGTGTTTGAATAACTAATTAATGGAGCACATTCGGTCATTCCATACCCAACTGTAAATGGAAATTTTATTTTATTAAAAAAATCTTCTACTTCAGCATTTAATGGAGCCCCACCAACTACTATTTCAGAAAACTCACCTCCGAATGCGTCAATAAGTTTTTTTCTGATTTGTCCTAAAATTTGCTGGTCTAATAATGGGATGCTTAATACCCAACGCATGGAAGGTTTAGCAAGCATGGGTTGTATTTGTTTTTTATATATTTTTTCAATAATTAAAGGTACACAGAAAATAACATTTGGTTTTATTTCAGCAAATGCTTTCAATAAAATTTTTGCTGAAGGTGTTTTTCCGATAAAATGAATGTGACAACCTGCACAACACGAAGTTAGAAAGTCGAAAGCACAACCGTAAGCATGTGCAAGTGGTAAAAATGAAACGATATTGTATAAAGGGGCTACTAATTTTGTGCGAAACCCGAAAGTGATATTTCCAGCCAGTGCGTTTCCGCTTGTCATAACTCCTTTGCTGAATCCTGTTGTGCCAGAGGTGTAATTAATTGAAACAATTTCTGAATTGGGCTTATCTGCATAACGAACACAATCACGGTGAAATCCAAATGGAAATTTTTCAACGAATAATTTATCAATTTCTTCAGTTCTAATTAATGAAGTTTCAATTTTATCCTTGTTTTCGTACGAAGGTTCTTTAACTTTAATATTATTTTCAGGTTCTTCTTGATTAAGGATGGCTATGCAATTATAATTAGTTAATGAAAATACCGCTTTTACCGATGTGAACTTTTCTTCTTCCAAGTTTTCCCAAATATTATCACCAGCAAATAGAAGTTTTGATTCCGAATGATTCGTTATATGATGAACATCATTTGGAGTAAAATCCTGCAAAATTGGAACAATTATAGCTCCATAAGTAATCGCAGCCAGATATGTAACTGCCCAATTTGCATTATTTCGTCCAATAAGTGCGATTTTGTCATTTTTATTTACACGGCATAATTCAAATAAAATATGCAATTCAGCTATTTTCTTTGCAATCTCAGCGTAAGTTAATGTAATATTTTCGCCGTAGTTACTAAATCCCGGAAGATCCCAGTTTTTTCGGAATCCGTCTTCAAATAAGCGAATAAAATTTTCCTGAATCATGATAATTGTTGTTGCTTTTTTTTATGTTGTGTTTTATATCCGTGCAAAAATAACTAATAATTACACATATCAAAGGATTATGTGCAATTATTAATTGTTTATTGAATTTCTTACAATGAATTTATTTGTTTTAGTTAAAAGGATACGTGTTGAATTAATAAAAAAGAATAAGCCTATTTCAGTTTCAAATTTGAACAGTTAAAATTCAAAAATTGTAAAAAAATTTGTATCTTTGTGCCTTTTAAAAAAAAGGATGAGAATTCCTGGATTTGCAATTAAAGTTGCAAACTATTAAATTGAAAATTAAACATTTGAATTTATGAATATTTCTTATAATTGGCTTAAACAGTACATTAATATAGATGTTACACCAGATGAATTATCAAAAGCATTAACTTCTATAGGTCTGGAAGTTGGCGGTGTAGAAGAAGTGCAAACTGTAAAAGGAGGTTTGGAAGGATTGGTAATAGGTGAAGTTCTCACATGCGAAGCCCATGAAAATTCCGATCATTTGCATGTAACTAAAGTTAATATTGGCATTGAAGAGCCGCTTCAAATAGTTTGTGGAGCTCCCAATGTAGCTGCCGGACAAAAAGTGGTGGTAGCAACTGTTGGAACAAAATTGTATTCTGGTGAAGATAGTTTTACTATTAAGCGTTCGAAAATCCGTGGTGTGGAATCTATGG
Organism: Paludibacter sp.; assembly: GCA_010365115.1. Taxonomy (GTDB): domain Bacteria; phylum Bacteroidota; class Bacteroidia; order Bacteroidales; family Paludibacteraceae; genus Paludibacter. The sequence continues at coordinate 35,863 of JAAFGX010000003.1, read as the reverse complement.
GAATGATATGTGCCGAAGACGAAATTGGAATAGGAACCAGTCACGATGGCATTATTATTTTACCTGCCCAAGCAATTGTGGGAACATTGGCAAAAGATTATTATGGAATAAAAAGTGATTATTTATTGGAAGTGGATATTACTCCAAACCGTATAGATGCAGCATCACATTTTGGTGTAGCTCGTGATTTGGCAGCATTTTTTGCTTTGAAAGATAAATCAGTACAATTGATTAAACCTTTGGTTGATAAATTTACGGTTCAAAATACAAATCTTACCATTCCTGTAACGGTTGAAAATGCGGATGCTTGCCCACGTTATTCTGCTCTAACCATTTCGGGAGTAAAAGTAACTGAATCGCCCGAATGGTTGAAAAACCGCTTACTCATTATAGGATTACGACCAATTAATAATATTGTAGATATTACTAATTTCGTGTTGCACGAGTTAGGACAACCACTTCACGCATTTGATGCCGATAAAATAAAAGGTGGAGAAGTGCGTGTAAAATGCTTGCCAGAAGGAACTTCATTCATAAGTCTGGAAGGAATGGAGCGCAAACTGAATGCGGCTGACTTAATGATTTGTAATGCTGTAGATCCAATGTGTATTGGAGGTGTTTTTGGTGGATTTGATTCGGGTGTAACTGAAACTACTCAAAACGTTTTTCTTGAAAGTGCTTATTTTAATCCTGTAAATATACGTAAAACGGCTCGCCGTCATGGTTTGAATACCGATGCTTCGTTCCGCTTCGAACGCGGTTGCGACCCAACCAATACCATTTACGTGCTTAAACGTTGTGCATTGCTCATTCAGGAAGTAGCCGGCGGTCTGATCTCAAGTGAAATCGTGGATGTTTATCCGCAGGAAGTGAAACCGATTGAAGTTTCTATAACATTAAAAAAAATCAATTCGTTGATTGGAAAGGCAATTGGAAAAGAAAATATTGAAACAATACTGAATGCTCTTGAAATGCAAATCGTTAGTCAGGATGAAGAAGGATATGTTCTTCATGTTCCTGCTTACCGTGTTGATGTGCTGCGTGATGTGGATGTGATTGAGGATATTTTGAGAATATATGGATATAATAATATTGAAATTGGTGAAACTCTAAAATCTACATTAAGTTATAGTTCGAAACCGGATAGTTACAAACTTCAAAATTTGATTTCCGAGCAACTTACAGCTCAAGGTTTTAACGAAGTGTTGAATAATTCGTTGAGTAAAAGTGCCTATTATAATGATTTAACTTCTTTTCCAACGGTTAATAGCGTTAAAATTATTAATTCGCTAAGTTCTGATTTAAACGTAATGCGTCAAACTTTGCTTTTTGGTGGATTGGACAATATCGCACGTAACATAAATCGCAGAAATGCAGATTTAAAATTTTACGAATTCGGAAATTGCTATTATTACAATGCCGAAAATAAAAAAGAAGGTGAAACATTGGCAGCCTATTCAGAAGATTTTCATTTAGGAATGTGGGTTACCGGAAATAAACATGCTCAATCGTGGACTGCATCCGAAGAAAAATCGAGTATGTATGAATTGAAAGCCTATATCGAAAATGTGTTCCGTCGTTTAGGTTTTAATGTACTTAACTTAGTTGTTGGCGAATACTCAGATGATTTATTTAGCGAGGCGTTGACTGTTTATAGCAAAACAGGAAAGAAATTGGCTGTTTACGGCATCGTTCATCCTAAAATTCGTAAAATGATGGATATTGATGTGGAAGTTTATTTTGCTGATATTAACTGGAATTCAGTTTTATCAGAATTAGACAATAACAATGTAAAATATTCTGAAATTTCCAAATTTCCGGAAGTGAAACGCGATTTAGCTTTATTGTTGGATAAAAATGTTGTTTTTGCCGAAATAGAAAAAATTGCTTTTGAAACTGAACGGAAATTGTTGAAGAAAGTAACTCTTTTTGATGTATACGAAGGCAAAAATCTGGAAGCAGGAAAGAAATCGTATGCTGTAAGTTTTGTATTGCAAGATGATAGCAAAACACTTACCGATAGTCAGATTGAAAGCATTATGAAAAAGTTGCAAGTAAATTTCGAAACAAAGTTAGGAGCGAAACTAAGATAGAAGAAAGAAAATTTAGCTATGAGTTTATTTTAAATTTAAATAAACTTGCTACAATACGATTTCACTTATAAAACACAAAGGCTTGATGAATAAAGATGAATTGTCATTTGAAGGAAAATTACTTCATTCACCATATTCAAAACCAGATGCTTACAATGCATTGAGTATGCCGGTGTACAACTCGGCGGCATACGAATTCGACTCTGCAGAAGCTATGGAATCGGCATTTACAGGAAAATCTACTGATCATACTTATTCGCGAATCACGAATCCTACTGTTCAATATTTTGAAGACAGGGTTAAAGCAATAACCGGAGCGCATAGCGTAACTGCCTTAAACTCAGGGATGGCTGCCATTAGCAATGCCATTATTTCAATAGCTCAGACTGGTAGTAACATTGTAACTTCACGTCATTTATTTGGAAATACCTATTCTTTTTTTGTTTCGACTTTAGCAGCTTTTGGTGTAGAAACCAGATTCTGCGATATGACGAATCCCGAGCAGTTAGAATCAAACATTGACAATAATACTTGTGCTATTTTTCTGGAGATAATTACAAATCCACAATTAGAAGTTGCAGATTTAAAAGCAATTTCTGAAATTTCAAAACAAAAATCGGTACCATTAATTGCAGATACTACCATAGTTCCTTTTTGTGCATTTTGTGCTAAAGATTTTGGAATTAATATCGAAATTGTATCGAGCACAAAATACATTTCGGGTGGAGCAACAAGTTTAGGTGGTTTGATAGTTGACTATGGTAATTTCGATTGGCTTTCGTCACCGAAATTACACGGATTGGCAAAGGATCAAGGGTTGAATTCATTTACTTTCAAACTTCGTAAAGAGATTCATCGTAATCTTGGTGCGTATATGACGCCGCAAGTGGCTTATATGCAAACGCTTGGATTAGAAACATTAAGTCTGAGATACCAACGAGCTACTGATACCTGCTTGATACTTGCAGAAAAACTGAAAGAATTACCGGAAGTAGTATCAGTAAATTATACAGGACTTTCAACTAATCGTTACAATGAAATCAGCCAGAAACAATTTGGTGATCGTCCGGGGGCCATGTTCACTTTTAATTTAATGTCGCGCGAATTTTGCTTTGACTTTTTAAATAAGTTGAAACTCATAAAACGAGCCACCAATCTGTTTGATAACAAGACATTGGCTATACATCCGGCAAGCACTATTTTTGGTACATTTACTCCCGAGGTTCGGAAAGAAATGCACGTTTCTGATAAAACCATTCGTATTTCTGTCGGACTTGAAGATGTGGAAGATTTGTTGGCAGATTTTACACAGGCATTAAGATAAACTCAACATTTAATAAAAGGTAATAAAACCGCAAATCAAGTTAATTGGTTTGCGGTTTTATGTTTTAAGTAATTGATAATAACTTTCATATATTTAGCCTTGTAACTCGTAACTAATCACTGATAGCTATCGGGATGTAACTACTTTGATAGTACTCAAGTTTATGAATTTACTTTTAATTTGATGTTTGAGACACCTCATTTGGTAATGAAACCGTAAAAATTGTTCCTTCGGCGAGTTTGGTGGTAAAGGTAATTGTACCGCCCGAAAGTTCAATGATATTTTTAGCAATAGCCAGCCCCAATCCCATACCGGTAGTTTTAGTGGTAAAGTTGGGAACAAAAAGTTTGTCACTGATCTCAGGATTTATTCCTGTACCGTTGTCGCTAATTTCGATAATTACTTTTTCTCCGATTTGTTTCAATACTACTTGAACATTCCCATTTTGAGTCTCAGGAATAGATTGAATGGCATTTTTGAGCAGATTATTAAATACTTGTACCAATTGCTCAGGATCGGCAAAAACATATACTCCTCTTTTTAACCCTTTGAATTTTATTTGTATTTCTTCGTTGTTATTTGAGAATAATTGTACTACCGAAACTATTTTTGCAGCAATATCCACTTTCTCGAAATTTGCTTCGGGCATACGTGCAAAATTTGAGAATGTACCAGCAATGCGTGATAAATTGTCAATTTGCTCGATTAGCATATCGGTTGATTTTGCAAAATACTCATCGAAACGTTCATCATTCATTTTTTTTGTTCGTTGCATTTGCTGAATAGTGAGTTTCATAGGAGTGAGCGGATTATTTATTTCATGTGCCACTTGTCGTGCCATCGATTTCCATGCAGTTTCACGTTCCGACTTGGCTAATAGATTAGCGCTTTGTTCCAGTTCATCAATGGTTCTATTATATTGTGATACCAACTGACCAATTTCATCATTTAGCGTATAATCAATCTTTTCATTGCGTCGCCCCAATCGCATCTCCTTTAATTTGTTTTCAATCATATTAAGCGGGGCTGATAATTGCTTCCCAATAAATAAACTTAATAAAATTGCTAAAACAATAATAATAAGATATATGTGTATTATTACTGCTAAGAAACTTTCAATTTCGCTTCTTATTTCATCCTGACTAAAGAACTGAGGTATTGCAATGTATCCTATTTGAAGGAAATCGCCATTATAAAAATCAGAATATCCGGTCAGATAATTTAATCTTCCAATGTGTTCGTATTGATTTAAATTAGGATTCAGAGAAAAGTAAGGTGTTGGTGAAATTCGATTGCTAATCAAACTTTTATTAAATATAAGTGGTTGAGAGCTACCAACAAGTACACCTCGATTATTATAAACATGAATATCGGTATGATAAATATAGGATAAATCCTGAAGGTCGAAATTTAGCTTTTGACTGTTTAAAACATTCAAATCCTGATTCCAATAATACATATCTTGTAAAGCTTTCTGGATATAACTTTTTTTGCTCTCTAGATTTACGATTTGTTCATCCCTATATTTTTTTTGGATAAAATTTACCGATACATAGAAAATTCCTAAGAAGCTGATAATAAGTAAAGAAATGAATGCATATTGAAATTTGGCAGATAACCCAAGTCGATAATTTCGTTTCTTTCTAACTAGTTGGTAACTCCATACAACCAGCCAGCAAAATGCGAAATAAGTAAGAAAAGTATAAATAAAATAGAGAAAATAAGTTGAAGGATTGTATAATTGTTGTTCAGTAAGAACTATATAAGTACTTGCATTTGCAGCTAACACAAAATGGACTTTCCCCATATAAATAACTTTGAAAAAATTCAATTTGTTTTTTGGAATCCACTTGATGTTGTATTGATATTCCTCATTACCTGATGAATAAACTAGTTTTTGGTTTTCATATCGGGCAATTGTAAGATTCATGCGTGTGAGAATGTCTGGTGCCGATGAAATTAATAAGTTGGGAAAACTATAGCTCTTAAAGTTGCGACGTGGATAAAATTCCATAAAAAACTCCATCGAATCTGTTTTGTAAGATTTAAATGGAAAAGCACCAATGTAAGATATATTATTTTCATTTGCTGGTACACTGTAAAAATGCGTTTTTTTTATTTTTGTACCCACTGCATTAATGTATTGCATATACTCGTTATACAATTCTGAATTTTTTGTTACTACATTCAATCGCATTTCATATCTGTTCCAAAAACCACGCAAGTAGTTTTCATTCAGATATTTGTTGGCAGCAGATAATGAATCTGGTTTTGTTAATAAATCCTTTGCTTTATTATCAGAATTAATTTTCAAATCCAATTCTTCTAATAAAATATCGGCCATGCGGTCATTCTCGGTATTGCCATTGATAAATATGTTTTGAGCAAGAAGTTTGTATTTTTCATACTTTAAATTATCATTTATACGGTATGAATTTACGACCCAAAATGCTGTAAACATAAACAACCACAGCGCAATAAAAACATATATGTTTTTGTATGAAGGAAGTAAAAATGGCAAATAAAGAACCAACCATAGAGCTGTGAACCAAATCCCCATGCTTATTGCGTCTTGACTTGACAAAATCAAACAGATAAGAATTAAGAAAATAGTTAATAGAATGTCTGTATACAGCCCATTTTTAAGTAGATGTTTTAATTTAAAAAAATGATGAGTTTTGAAAAAAAGTAATGTAAGACCAATTCCCCATACTAATATTAGGAAATGAATCCAGATAGTAATGATTGAAAAATCGCTGAAACTTAGAATTGCAAGCTGTATGCTCGAATGGTAAACAAGACCACTCATAATATAATAGGTAAGACCAAAATATAGAGCAAACCAAACCTGCAAGGCAATCCTGGTGTATGTATTTACTAATTTATCAATGTTTACATGAGAGTAAAATAAATAAATGGTGGCTAAAAAATAACCGGTTACGATAGTTAAATGACAAATTGAAGCTAGTAAAGGATTTGAAGCATATTGAAATGCTGTAAATAATTTATTTTGAAATAGAGATGCCGGAATATTAAAAAACAAAAGCATCCCGAGAATTAGACCAACACTTAAAGAAACGAAAGAAAATAATTTTATATTGAACGTTTTTCTACGGATTAAATAAGGTGATTGGCTGTAAAGCAGAAAAAAAAGTAAAAAGGCTATCGAATAAGCACTTAAACTGATTACTGACCATGTTTCGTTGAAAATAGGTTTGTTAGATTCAGCAAGAGAGAATAAATAATTACCGTGTTTACAAAAAACGTCAAATTTATCTGACTTCTGACTTTTTACAATTTGAACTTGTTTGTCTATGTTGAACCCTTTCGCAAAATTATTGACCAACTCTTCATTTTCATACGGATAATTGTTTTTTACGGTAATCAATGCCAGTATTTTTACAGAATCGAATGAAAGCAACCTGCTAACGCAATGTGCATTAGGTAAAAGTACATAGTGCCAGTCGGTAGAGTCGGGGAGTGATATGTTGCTTATATCAAGATTGTTATCCGACCAGAATATCATATTATTATTCTTGAAAACATAATAGGATATATCACTCTTGAGGAATGAATAGTTAATTAAAGAATCAACTGATTTTTTGACAATTATTTGTTTGAGACTTTCAAGAGTAGTGGCTGCTTCAGTTTCTTTTTGTATTAGTTGAGTTTGAAATGCTTCAATATTGATTGCATTTTTCGGTGAATTTCTATAAAAAAAATCGCACATTAAACCAATTGTTATGCTTAATAACAAAGAGTAAATAAGTAAACGACTGCTTTTTTTTAAATTCATTGAGTTATATGTTTTTTCTTTTTAGCTTTTTGTAGCAATTTTATTACTCATGATGATAAGGTTCGCCTTTTAATATTGTCATTGCCCTATAAAGTTGTTCTAAAAATATTAACCGAATCATTTGATGCGAAAAAGTCATTGTAGAAAGTGAAACTAATCCGTTTGCACGTTGATATATCCTTTGTGAAAATCCGTATGGTCCGCCAACTACAAAAACCGTGCGTTTGTGAGTTGATATCATTTTTTTCTCAATATATTTTGAGAATCCCATGGATGTAAACTGTTTTCCTTTGTCGTCGAGCAATATTAATTCATCACCAATTTCAATTTGCTTTAAAATTAAATCAGCTTCTTTTTCTTGTTGTTCAACAATGGATAAATTTTTTGTGTTTTTTAATTCAGGAATCACTAGCGATTCAAAAGGAATATAAAATTTCAATCGATTATGATACTCCTCCTGAAGTTTAATCATATGTGCATTTGTTGTTTTTCCAACAGTTAATAGATTTATTTTCATTAATTTAGATGTTTAAGTTTTTCTGGCTTGCTATTTGTTGCAAATAAAAAACAGTCAAATTATTTTGCTGCTAGCATTTAATTAATGTATTTTTGCAACGTGATATTGTAATTAAATGCAAATATGGCGTTTTTTAACGAGAAATCATTTCAAATAAAAAATGTTTTTTCAAAAAAAAGTATAACAATATGAAAACAATTAAATTACTTCTTTTTAGTTTCTGCTTGTTTTGTGTAATTCCAATGATTGAAGCCCAATCAGCAGAAGTACCATCAGAAATAATAGCATCACTTAACGAAGGCAATGCAAGTCGACTTTCAGGCTTTTTGAATGATAATGTAGAACTTGTTATTGAAAACAAAAATGATATTTTCAGCAAGCAACAAGCCACAGGCATTATTGTAGATTTTTTCCGTAAAAATAGAGTTTCAGGATTTCAGTTGCTACACAAAGGCAATAAAGATGCTGCTAGTTTTGTTATAGGCACACTTAAAACAGGTACAGGAAGTTTTCGTGTATATGTATTAACCCGTAAAAATGAGATTCAACAACTCCGAATTGAACCTTCCAATGACTAACGATTTCGAACAACTTATTTCGCTTTGGTTTGCCGAAGATATCGGTGATGGCGATCATACAACACTTTCGTGTATTCCTGCAACTGCTGTAGGCAAATCTCAGTTAATAATAAAAGAAAATGGCGTTTTGGCAGGAGTTGAAGTAGCACGCGAAATATTTCGCATTTTTGATTCAGAACTAAAAATGACTGTTTTTATAAATGATGGCGCCGAAGTAAATGTGGGTGACATTGCTTTTGTAGTTGAAGGCAAAATTCAATCGCTGCTGCAAACTGAACGTTTGATGTTGAATATTATGCAGAGAATGAGTGGTGTTGCCACGCGAACCCGCGAATATGTAAAAGCGTTGGAAGGTACTAAAACCCGAGTGTTGGACACACGCAAAACAACTCCCGGACTTCGATTACTTGAAAAAGAAGCAGTAAAGATTGGCGGTGGAGTAAATCATCGTATTGGTCTTTACGATATGATTTTGTTGAAAGATAATCATGTGGATTTTGCTGGTGGAATTGATAAAGCTATACTTCGTGCCAAAAATTATCTGAAAGAAAATGGCAAAGATTTGAAAATTGAAATTGAAGTCAGAAATTTTGACGAATTGGCGCAAGTTATGGCAGTTGGTGGAGTTAACCGGATCATGCTCGATAATTTTACTCCTGAAAATACTAGAAAAGCTGTTGAAATTATTGGAGGAAAATACGAAACTGAATCATCCGGTGGAATTACTTTTGCAACCTTGAAAGAATATGCCGAATGTGGAGTGGACTTTATTTCGGTGGGTGCTTTGACTCATTCGGTGAAAAGTTTGGATATGAGTTTCAAAGCTCTGTAATGTATTTATATTTTTTGAAGAAGATATTAAAAGCGACCGATTCTCTCAAGAATCGGTCGCTTTTAGGTTTAATACAATCTGTTTTTATAAAATTACCACGCTGCAATTTCATCCATAAAAAGCATACTTCCCTCTGAATTTTCAGTTCGATCAGCAGGACAAGCTCCTGCATTTTTCAGTTCCAATTTTAAATAACGGACTTCGGTAGGTGGAAAAGTCAATTCGGATCGGAACATTTCCCATGTTGGTGCGGTTGATGCCGATATTTCTTTTGCGGCTAGAAGTTGATAATCTGAGCCATTTACTGAACCATATAATTTCAATTCAGGCGGATATAAAACACACAAAGCAGGTGCATTAAGTAATCCAACTGAAAAATATTTTATTTGTTGGACAGTTTGTAAATCTATTATTACTTGTGCATCACGTTTTTTTAGAGATCCCAACCATTGTGAATATACTCTTGTGTTTCCGCTTACTCCATCGGTAAGTGAATTTACATTTCCTCCATCATACCAACTGCTGGTTGCATTTTTGCTGTAATTTAATCCGGTTAACTTGCTTACAATAAACGATTTCGTAATCGGATTGCCAACTTCCTTGCCTTTCACATAAGCAGTTGCCGTAATTTTTGCCGATTCAGGAAGAAGAAAAGGTTCTTTGTAAATTTGTTGTTTGCCATTTATTGAATAACGTATTTGCGATGCGGGATGATCGCAGGAAAGTGTTATTTGCAACTTTTTATCGGCCGTTAAATTGGATTGGAACTGAACATCGAAAAATGCGTTGGACGGTTTGATATTCAACTGTTCGTAGCGTTTAAAGTTGGTCAGCATTCTATTTCTAAACAAGTTCCAGTTCCGATTGGTTTTGCTGCTCCAGACTACTTCCGCCATGGCCGAAATACGTGGAAAGGCCATGTATTCAACATTATCCGATGTGGGCATATATTCTGTCCACACGTTGGCTTGCGCTCCTAAAATGTGTTTGGATTCTTCCGTCGATAATTCTGTAGGAATGGGTTCATATTGATACACTTTACTCAAAGGTGTGTAACCGCCAATGGTCATTGGTTCAGTTTCGGGGTCGGATTGATAATGGTCAAAATAACAATGAGTTCCGGGTGTCATTATTACATCGTGTCCGGCTTTTGCAGCGGCTATTCCACCACGTATTCCTCTCCAGGACATAACCGTTGCATTTGGAGCTAAACCACCATCTAGTATTTCATCCCAACCGATAATCTGACGTCCTTTGGAATTTACAAATTTCTCTATACGTTCGATGAAATAACTCTGAAGCTCGTTTTCATCTTTTAAGTTTTTACTTTTAATCAAAGACTGACAATCCGGACAGCTTTTCCAACGGTCTTTAGGACATTCATCGCCACCAATATGAATGTATTTACTTGGAAAAATCTCCATAATCTCAGTCAAAACATCTTCTAGAAAACTAAAAGTAGTATCTCGCGGACAATAAACCTCCTTGAAAATTCCCCAACGGGTGGCCACTTTTATGGTGGAATCTTTGGTGCAGGATAAAAACGGATAGGCAGCAATGGCAGCCTGAGCATGTCCCGGCATTTCAATTTCAGGAATCACATCTATACATCTTTCAGCTGCATAAGCCACAATTTCTTTGGCTTCGTCCTGAGTATAGAAACCGCCATACGGCTTGCCATCATATTGTTGCGGAAAACGTTCGTAAAAATGACCAATAATTGTTTCATCGCGTTTCGAACCAATTTCAGTAAGTTTAGGATATTTTTTAATTTCAATTCTCCAACCCTGATCTTCAGTTAAATGCCAATGAAACTTATTGAATTTATGAATAGCCATGGCGTCTATGTACTTTTTTATAAACTCCACCGGAAAGAAATGCCGACCTACATCCAAATGTAATCCACGGTATGCAAATCGGGGTGAATCTGTGATTTGAACAGAAGGAACTGACCATTTTTTTATTGCGACTTTCTTTTTTCCATATATTTCTGGTGGTAATAATTGATACAATGTTTGCAATCCGTAGAAAAATCCATTTGGTGATGCTGCAATTATTTGAATAGATTTTGGCGAGATGTTTAAATTATAGGCTTCCCGGTTTTCAAATGAACCTGATTGAAAAATAACAGCATTAGAATTGTCTGCATTTTTAATATCAATCATTTTCAATTTTAAACCAGTAACCAACTCAAACTGATTGTAGAATTGCTGTGCTAGTTTTTTGACCTCCGGATGTTTTATATCGTACAATATTATTGTTCGTTTATTAAATTCAAAAGTACCTGTTTTTGGAGTCAAATGTTCCGGATAAGGAATGATATTATATTCAGTTGACATAATTGGAAGTGTTGAAAAATAACAAATCAGAAAATAAAGTAAAAGTCTAATATTTGAAGTTGATTTATTCATTGTACCTTGTTTTTAAATTTTAGCCCTACAAATATACAACCTTTGCGAATAGAACTCATTCTAAAATGCATAAAAAACAGAAAATTAATACTATTTTATTTGATATTTGATAGAATAATTTGTAAAATTAATAATATATGTGTTTGTTTGTCAGTTGTATGAGAAAAATAATAATTTGAAATGCAAAAATAAACTGAAACAACAACCGCTAAAAATAAATAAATTATTACTTTAGTGCTCTGAAAACTAACACTAAAAATATATGTTAATAATTGGAATTGCGGGTGGAACTGGTTCTGGAAAATCAACAGTTGTTCGCAAAATTATGGAACGTTTGCCGGATGGCGAAGTTGTTATTTTACCCCAAGATTCTTACTATCGTGATAGCGGACACTTGCCTCTGGAAGAACGTTTGGAGATTAATTTTGATCATCCTGATTCTATCGAATTTGAATTGTTGGTGAAGCATTTGAAAGATGTTCGCAAAGGAAAAACCATCGATCAGCCCATTTATTCGTATCTCACCTGCACGCGGGCCACAGAAACTATTCCGATAAAACCTTGTCATGTAATTATTATTGAAGGTATTTTGGTACTTACAAATCCAGAATTACGTAAAATGATGGATTTGAAAGTTTTTGTTGATGCCGATGCCGATGATAGGTTAATTAGAGTAATTAACCGAGATATAATTGAACGCGGCAGATCAGTTAATAAAGTGATGGAACGTTATGAAACTACAGTGAAACCAATGCACCTACAATTTATCGAACCTTCAAAACGCTTTGCCGATTTGATAATTCCTCAAGGTGGAAACAATCATATTGCTATTGATATATTGTCAAAATATATTGAGAATAATTTGGAAGTGAAGAAATAGAACCAAGAACCAAGAACCAAGAACCAAGAACCAAGAGTCAAGAACCAAGAACCAAGAACCAAGAACCAAGAGTCAAGAACCAAGAGCCAAGAGTCAAGAACCAAGAACCAAGAACCAAGAACCAAGAACCAAGAACCAAGAGCCAAGAGCCAAGAGTCAAGAGCAAAGACGAACAAAATCAACAAAGCCAACGCTAAACACTAAACGCTAAACACTAAACGCTAAACACTAAACACTAAACACTAAACACTAAATACTAAACACTAAACACTAAACGCTAAACACTAAACACTAAACGCTAAACACTAAACGCTAAAACCTTTCAAACTATCAAACCTTTCAAACTTTTCAAACTTTTCAAACCCTTCAAACCTTTGAATCATGCAAAAGAACGACTTACCCAAAATCATGTTTCTGGATATCGAAACAGTTCCACAAACTTCAGACTTTTCTGAGATTCCAGCAGTATTAGCCCATCTTTGGGAAGACAAGTTTTCCTTGATTCATAAACGGATGCCGGAAAAATATCCTGAAGAAACAACTGCAGCTGAGGCTTTTAATACTAGTGCAGGAATTTATGCAGAATTTGGAAAAATTGTTTGTATTTCGGTTGGTTTTATTCATTTTCAAAGGAACAATGTTCATTTTCGTACCAAGTCGTTTGCTGGTAACGATGAAAAACAAATTCTGACAGATTTTATAGCATTGATTACAAAATTCTGTACTTCAAAAGAACATACCCTTTGCGGACATAATATTAAAGAATTTGATATTCCTTATTTATGTAGACGAATTTTAATAAATGCTCTCGATTTACCGCCGATATTTCAGATTGCAGGAAAAAAGCCTTGGGAAATTAATTTTATTGATACACTGGAAATGTGGAAATTTGGCGATTACAAAAATTACACATCACTCAAACTGTTGACAGCTGTTTTCGGAATTCCTACTCCCAAGGATGATATTGATGGAAGTCAGGTAGCACAGGTTTATTATGTTGAAAAAAATGTAAATAGGATAGCCACTTACTGTCAGAAAGATGTATTGGCTACTGCTCAAGTGTTTCTAAGAATGAATGGTTGGGAAGTAATAGAAGCAGAAAATATTGAACACGTTAATTCGATTTTTTAAAAATTGATTATGCAACAAAAATACTCATGGTATTTTATTCTGTTCTTTGCTTTGAGCGTTCTATCTTGCGTTCAAAAGAAAGAACCAAAGCCAGAACCAGTTTCCACGGATTTAAAAAACATTATAAGCTCAGACACGCTCAGGGTAGCTACCATGTTTGGCGCAACTTCCTATTTCCTTTACAGGGATGAACTAATGGGATATGATTATGAAATGGCGCAGGATTTAGCTAATTTTTTGAAAGTAAACTTTAAAATAAGCATTGCAAAGTCGGAAGCTGAGATGGTTCAACTATTACAAAATGGATCAGTTGATATTATTACATATAATTTTATTCAAACTAAAGAGCTTAAGAATTCGTTCAGTTTTGTAGTTCCACAATCCGAATCTTATCAGGTGGTAGTGCAAAATATTGGAAGTAAAGCAATTTCTTCCGTTACAGAACTAGACGGAAAAACAGTTTATGTTACTGCCAACAGTATTTATCAACAAAGACTTACAACTTTAAACGATGAAATTGGTGGATCTATTAATATTGTAGTTGCCGCTGACTCGTTAACTAATGATGACTTGATTGATATGGTGGCTGACAAGAAGATTGGATTCACTACTGCCTATCGAAAAGTAGGTTTACTTCATAAGTATTATCAAAAAAATCTTGATTGCAGATTACCTGTTGGTTTTAATCAGCGCAATGGTTGGCTTATTCGTTCGGGAAGTACTTTTCTCAAGAAAAAAATTATCGACTGGTCAGAATTGCCCGCCACCAAAGAACTGGAGGATAAACTTTTTGGGAAATATTGGGAAAAAAGTCCTTATTTTGCAATGAAAAAAGTGAAAATTCCGAGAGGTGCTATTTCACCTTACGATCATTTATTTAAAAAATACGCTCCACTTATCAATTGGGACTGGCATTTATTGGCTGCCGTTGCCTTTCATGAATCGCGTTTTGATTCTTCTGAAGTCTCGTGGGCCGGAGCCTCAGGTCTTATGCAGTTAATGCCTCGTACTGCTGCAAATTTTGGACTGGATAGGCAAACGATTTTTAATCCTGAAAGAAATATTGAAGCCGGTGTTCAGTATATTAAAAGCTTAAATTTATCATTCCGAAAAGTAGAGAATAAAGACGAACGCATTAAATTTATTTTAGCCGGATATAATTCAGGTCCTGCACACATCCTGGATGCTATGGCATTAGCAAAAAAGTACGGGAAAGATCCCTATTTATGGTTTAATTCCGTAGAGTATTTCTTATTGAAAAAAAGTGATCCTGAATTTTATAATGATCCTGTAGTAAAATATGGATCGTTTGGTGGAAAAGAAACTGTACGATATGTTCAAAATACAATGGATACTTATGAAAAATATTTAAGACGAAAATAATTTATTCAAAATTTTTTAATAAACTATTTACTTAACTTTACAAACTTTCAAACTTTACAAAACCAAATTTACTATGCCAAAAAGTGAAATAATTTTAATAAGCATTTCGGGTGACGATAAACCAGGGGTTACAACTTCAATAACAGAAATATTAGGAAAATACAATGCAACAATTTTGGACATCGGACAAGCAGATATTCATCAAACACTCTCACTTGGTATTCTTTTTAAAATGTCAGATGATGCCGATTCAGGGAATATTTTAAAAGAAGTTTTGTTTAAATGTTCTGAACTAAATGTAAATGTGCGTTTTACACCTGTAACTGAGGAACGATATACAAATTGGGTGGGCAGGCAGGGTAAAAGTCGTTATATTGTAACTATTTTAGGAAAAGTAATTACTGCCAAACAATTATCAATGGTAACCAGGGTTGTGACGGATCAAGAATTGAATATTGACTCCATTATCCGTTTGACCGGTAGACCTTCGTTAGAAGTTTCCGATGCAAATTCTGTCCGTGCCTGCATTGAACTGTCGGTTCGGGGCGAATTAAAAGATAAAAAAAAGTTATCGGCTCAATTAATGAATTATACGGCAGAATTAGGAATTGATATTTCGTTTCAAAAAGATGATATGTATCGACGCAACCGTCGTCTTATCTGTTTTGATATGGATTCTACGCTTATAAAAACGGAAGTGATTGATGAACTTGCCGAAAGAGCAGGAGTGGGCGAAGAAGTCAGAGCCATTACTGAAGCCGCAATGCGTGGCGAAATCGATTTTTCCGAGAGCTTTAAAAAACGTGTGTCTTTACTCAAAGGATTGGACGAATCGGTATTGGAAGATATTGCCAAACACTTGCCGATAATGGATGGAGCAGTCCGCTTAATTTCCATTCTTAAAAAAATAGGATTTAAAATTGCCATTCTTTCAGGAGGGTTCACTTATTTTGGAAATGCGCTAAAAAAACATTTTGATGTGGATTATGTTTATGCTAATGAACTCGAAATTATTGACGGAAAACTTACTGGAAATTATATTGGAGATATTGTTGATGGAAAACGTAAAGCAGAATTGTTGAGATTGATTGCACAAATCGAAAAAATTGATTTGAAACAGGTAATTGCTGTTGGAGATGGTGCTAATGATTTGCCAATGTTGAATTTAGCCGGTTTGGGAATAGCATTTCATGCCAAACCAAAAGTGATTGCCAACGCACAACAATCTATTTCTACCATTGGTTTGGATGGTGTGTTATATTTTCTGGGATTCAGAGATATTCATATTGATAATTAGGGAGAAAAGAGTCGGAAGTCACAAGTCGGAAGTCAAGAAGTAATTCGTAAAATTTGTTCTAATTCGTGGTTTATAAAATATGAAAAAAGCAATTGTAATAGGATCAACCGGAATGGTTGGCACACAATTAATTCAAGTACTACTTGAAAATAAAGAATATTCTGAAGTTGTATCTTTGGTAAGACGATCGAGTGGAGTTAAACATCCCAAATTATCTGAGTTTTGTATTGATTTCGACCTGCCTGAATCTTGGAAAAATCTTGTTACAGGCGATGTGTTATTTTCCACTCTCGGAACTACAATTTCTCAGGCAAAGATCAAAGAAAATCAGTTTAAAGTCGATTTTACCTATCAATATTCAGTAGCTGAAATTGCTGCAAAAAATGGAGTTTCGCATTATGTATTAGTTTCGTCGGCTGGTGCCAATTCCAAATCAAACACTTTTTATATGAATATGAAAGGCAAGTTGGAAGAAGCCATTCAATCTTTACCTTTCGAAGTAATTAGCATTCTTCGCCCCGGACAATTAGATGGTGATCGTATAGAAAAACGTTTTGGCGAAAAAGTAGGTTTAAAAGTAATGGTTTTATTGAATAAACTGGGTTTTTTTCTTCGATATAAACCAATTCAGGCCCGTTTGGTGGCAAAAGCGATGATAAATGCTGCAAAAAAAAAGAATTCCAAAACCTATGCGCTTGAAAAAGTAGTTGAGCTTGCAAAAGAAAAAATTCATAATTGATAATTCATAATTGATCGTTATATATTGTTTCAGCCAACAAACCGCTTTATGCGGTTGTACGGCTTACACATTGAACATCCTTACTAAAACCCCATTTCTTTAAAGTTGTGGGGCTTCTTTTTGCCTAATAAATGTATAAATTTCAACAATATCAACATTAGATACGTTTTTTCAAAAATGGAACTCTTAAAAATAAATGATTACATTTGTATCCTCAAAAAAATCAATAGTACTAATTCATGAAACGATTCATCCTTCTTCTATTTTCAATACTATCTTTTGCTTTTTTGTTACCATCTCAAAATTATACGATTAGCGGGTATATTACAGATGCAAAAAGCGGTGAAACACTCATCAGCTCTTCTGTTTTCGAGACCAATTACAAAAAAGGAACGGTAAGTAATGCCTACGGATTTTATTCATTGACAGTGCCAAAAGGATTTGTCAATGTTCTGTTTTCGTATGTTGGTTTTGGCGATCAGAAACGTATTTTCAAACTATCGAAAGATACCACTATCAATGTAAAAATGTTTGAATCAACTTTTTTAAAAGAAGTTACAGTTATCGGGAACCGCAAAGAACTGGGTGTTCAGGGTTCACAAATGAGTGCAATCGATGTTCCCATTAGTCAAATAAAATCTGTTCCTGCACTTTTTGGAGAGACCGATATAATTAAAGCATTACAGTTGCTTCCTGGTGTTAAAAGTGCCGAAGGTTCTGCCGGTTTGTTTGTTAGGGGCGGAGGTCCTGACGAAAATCTGTTGCTGTTGGATGGTGTACCGGTTTATAATGTGAATCACATGTTTGGCTTCTTTTCTGTTTTTAATGCCGATGCGGTAAAAAATGTAACGTTATACAAAGGTAGTTTCCCGGCTCGTTTTGGTGGTCGACTTTCGTCAGTTGTTGATATTAGAATGAATGATGGTTCGGAAACTGGTTACCATGGTAATGTTACAGTTGGTTTAATTTCATCTAAAATCAATATTGAAGGACCAATCATAAAAGGGAAAACTACTTTCAATGTTTCGGCCCGTCGTACATACGCCGATATTTTGGCTCAACCGATAATAAATGGGACGTTAGGCAAGGAATCAGGTATGGAAAAAACCACAGCAGGTTATTATTTTTATGATTTAAATGCCAAAATAAGTCATAAATTTTCCGATAAAGACCGACTTTACCTGAGCGCTTATATGGGCGATGATGTAATCTATGCTAATATTAAGCAGGGTTCAACAGAATCTGACACGATAAAACAGGAGAACAGATTGAAAATGAATTGGGATTGGGGCAATATTATTACTGCTCTTCGATGGAATCACCTCATAAATAACAAGTTGTTTATGAATACTACTGCCTCATATACTCGTTATAGGTTCCTATTGAGTGTAGGTACAGAATCTAAAACTCAAACTCCATCGACAAATACCACTGAATCAATAACATTGGGATATCGTTCTGGAATTGAGGATTTTTCGGGTAAAGTCGTTTTTGATTATGCTCCAAACCCCAATCATGATATAAAATTTGGAGCTAATTATACCAATCATACTTTTCGACCCGGAGTTACCGTGGCACAAATGACCAGTAAAACTGATTCCTTCGAAACGACCATAGGAGATAAAGATGTTTATTCTCATGAAACAATGGCGTACTTCGAAGATAATATCTCGTTGGGTTATTATATTAAAGCCAATGTTGGATTGCATTATTCTAATTTTTATGTTCAGGAAAAATTTTACCAATCTTTACAACCCCGACTGGGATTAAGGGTTCTGATAAATGATAAACTTTCGTTTAAAGCAGGCTATGCATCTATGAGTCAGTATATACATTTGTTGTCAAATAGTAATATCAGCTTGCCAACCGACTTGTGGGTGCCGGTTACCAAGCGCATTGAACCCATGAAATCCCATCAATACTCAATTGGAACGTTTTATAATTTGTTGAATATTTTCGATTTATCGCTCGAGGGCTATTATAAATCGATGGATAACCTTATTGAGTATAAAGATGGCGCTTCATTTTTTGGGTCGAGCACCGGTTGGGAAGACAAGGTGAGTCTGGGACGAGGTTGGGCTTATGGAGTTGAGTTTTTAGCTCAGAAAACCGTGGGAAAAACCACGGGTTGGGTTGGGTATACTTGGTCAAAAGCCGAACGACTTTTCGATAGACCTGGAGAGGAGTTAAATTACGGGAAAGTTTTTCCTGCAAAGTATGACCGACGTCATGATTTAAGCATTGTGGTATCACATAAGTTCAGCGAAAAATTTGATTTGGCTGCCACCTGGGTTTACAGTACAGGAAGTGCTGGAACACTTGCACTTCAAGAATATTCAGGAGCCGAAATACCTCAAACTGGAGGCGCTTTCTTTTCAATTCCTGAGATGCCGAAAGTTAGTGGAGACGTTATTTATTCGACTTTTACAACACCTTTGCCTTATGTTAGTTCCCGTAATAATTTCAGGTACGAACCATATCATAGATTAGATGTTGGAATGAATTTCCACAAACAATTAAAATACGGAAAGCGAACATGGAATATTAGTGTATATAATGCATACAATCAGTTGAATCCTTTCCTAACAACTGTAGATACTACAGGTGAGATGATAAACGATGTTTACACTGAAAAGAAAGTTTTAAAACAAATATCAATTTTCCCCATTATACCATCGGTTAGTTATACCTATAAATTTTAATAATTCAAATGAAATCACTACTAAAATATATATCAATTTCCATTTCGATTATCTTATTGGCATCTTGCGAAAAGATAATTGAATTCAATGGTGAAATTACTGAACCTCAGGTAGTAATGAATAGTTTTATAACGCCTGATTCTGTAATAAAGGCACATATATCTGAAAGTAAGTTTTTCCTTTCAAGTGGATATACATTTAAAGATGTTGAAAATGCAGATGTTTCAGTTCTGGTAAACCATATTTTTAAAGAAAAAATGATGTATACAGCCAACGGAATTTATAGATCTAATTTCAAGCCGGGAGTAGGTGATACTATCCGATTGGAGGTGAAAATTCCATCAAAAAATGATGTGAGTTCCGAAACGATTATTGAACCCAAAAGTAATATGCTCACTTTAGATACCGCAAAAGTGTTTACTGGAAAATATCCTCTTACTCATTATAACAATATAACTCAAAAGGAAGATACAATCGGTTATAATTCAATTTATGAATATCACTTTAAACTAAAATTTAAAGATGATGAAGCTACAAAAAACTTTTATAGATTGACGGTTAGAACGAAATCAAGTTTACCCGGTGGACAAGTGTCAAATGAATATTTTTTTACATTCGATGATCTGGTTTCTGGGAACAATAGCAATAGTACAGTAGGGCCGCCAACTTCTTTGAACTCAAATCAGTTTAATGTCTTTTCCGACGAAATGTTTAATGGGAAAGAATATCCACTTACTTTTTATGTTACAAATAACACAACAGAATTATTGCCGGAATATGAATATATGAATATTTACTATAAAAATATTCAAAAAGAAATTTATGTCGACTTACAAACTATTAGTAAAAGTTATTATTTATACCTAAAATCGCGCGATGCAAGTAGTAGTTCCAATGGAGTTTTCTCTGAGCCTATTCAAATTCATAACAATATTGTAGGTGGCATAGGAATTTTGGGAAGCTATACAAGTAATGTGTTTGAAAAAATGGACTTGTAAACGATGTTGATAATGCACAATTCATAATTCATAATAATTAGGAGACAGCGCTTGCATAGTTCCCCGTAATGGGTTAGGGGTCATAATGCGCAATACTATCAATTCGTAACAAGCTTTATGTTTTGTATAATAGCTGTTTAGAAAATATATTTACTCTTTGATTAAAATATATTCATGTTTTAGTTCCAATTTGAAATTAATCTTGTATTTTTACCGCGATTTCTTCTCTGAAGTATTTAAATCAGTCTTGAAATAATTTAATTACAATTAATTTCTTAAATATAATGTGTATGAAAATTGGAATTCCAAAAGAGATTAAAAATAACGAAAGTCGCGTTTCGTTAACTCCTTCAGGTGCAAAAACCCTTGTAATGAATGGTCACACAGTTTACATTGAGACTCATGCTGGTGAAAATAGTGGATTTAGTGATGAACACTATGTAAAAGCCGGAGCGCTCATTCTTCTTTCTGCCGAAGAAGTGTATGCAACTGCCGATATGATTATGAAGGTAAAAGAACCTATCAAAAGCGAATACAATCTCATTCGTCCGAATCAATTAATTTTTACGTATTTCCATTTTGCTTCAAACGAAGAACTTACACTTGCGATGATTAAGAGCAACGCAATTTGTCTGGCTTACGAAACTGTGGAAATGAATAATACATTGCCATTGCTTATTCCAATGTCCGAAGTTGCCGGACGCATGTCTATTCAGGAAGGAGCAAAATACCTTGAAAAACCAAAAGGTGGTAAGGGCATTTTATTGGGTGGAGTTCCCGGTGTTAAACCAGCTAATGTATTGGTGTTGGGTGGTGGAATAGTTGGCACACAAGCAGCATTGATGGCTGCCGGATTGGGTGCTCATGTAACTATTGCTGATATTTCATTGCCCCGACTGCGTTATTTGAGTGAAATTATGCCGGCAAATGTGGATACATTAATGTCAACAGCCTATAATATCGAACAAATGTTACCACTCACCGATTTAGTAATCGGTGCAGTTTTAATTCCCGGAGCAAAAGCACCACATTTAATTACCCGTGATATGCTGAAACTTATGGAACCAGGATCAGTATTAGTTGATGTGGCTATTGATCAGGGTGGTTGTTTTGAAACTTCAGTTCCTACAACTCATGCGCAACCGGTTTATATGGTGGATGGTATTTTACATTATTGCGTAGCCAATATTCCCGGTGCAGTTCCATTTACTTCTACTCTTGCTTTAACAAATGCGACTTTGCCTTATGCTTTGAAGCTCGCAAATATTGGTTGGAAAAAAGCTTGTGCTGAAAATGAAGACTTGAATACCGGTTTGAACATTGTAAACGGAAAAGTTGTTTGTAAAGCGGTTGCCGATACTTTTAAACTTTGAAAATTGACTCTTTAATTTTGCAGAAAACTCCTCTTGATTTATTTTAAGAGGATTTTTTTGTGTATTTTAGTCTTCCTAAATTCTATATTGGTTCAAAAATTAGGCATATTATATGTTTAAAAGCATAAATGATAAAATAATGATTAAAATGTTTTGTACATATAAAACTTACAATTAATTTTGGTCGACCAAATTGAATAGAGATTAAATCAACGTGTTGTACTTATATTGAATTGATTTTAAAGGTTATTTGTTATATTGTTTTTTTAAATATATCTTTGCACTCCAATTTGAAAAAGCATAAATGTGTTGGTATAAAGAATAATACGCATTAATTTATGTTGTTTTTTATCGATCTTAATGAATGTGATTGTAACTGAATTTCAATTTTTAAATATATCATGGCAAATACGCTAACAAGGGCAAAAGACCAATCGGTTGAAAGCCCATCAGATAAAGTAATTTCAAAAGTTAAGGAATTAATCAACTCGGGTGTTTTAAAACCCGGCGACCGGCTTCCTGCAGAGCGAAAATTAGCACTAGACTTAGGCTTTGGAAGAACGCAGGTAAGAGAAGCATTACACAAATTAGAATTCTATGGAATTATTAAAACTTTGCCACAAAGTGGTTCAGTTATTAACGGTTTGGATATTAATACGCTGGATGGTTTGATATCCGATGTGTTAAATTTACAGAATTACGACTTTTTCTCTTTGGTAGAAACCAGATTAGTTTTAGAAGTTAATGCCATTAGGCTGTGTGCCGAACGCCGAACAGAGGAGGATCTTGAAAAACTTGAAAAAGTACATGAAAGTTATGTCAAACATTATGATACGCCTGATCGAATTCGTCTTGATTTTGCTTTTCACCGAGCAATAGCTGAAGCCAGTCATAATCCTGTTTTTAAAGCCATGCTTTTAATCGTAATTCCTGACATTATGACTATTTACCAGCGTGACAGAATTTGCGCTCCGAACGAAGTAGTTGTAGATGAGCATAAATTGATGCTTGATGCCATTAAAAATCGCGATGGTGAAATGGCAGCCCAGATTATGGCGCAACATTTAAAGGGCGTGGTCGATTTTGCCAAACAAAAAATGAAGGAAGGCAATTGAAAATCGTTTCACAATTAATAAATAATACCGATTGCACAAACAATATAGTCCAATTTCGACCCTGCCTGCCGCAGGCAAGTTCGTCTTATTGTCCAATTTGTTTGTAAGCCTTCCGCAAGCGGAATTTGCAATCGGCATTAACAACAGTTTACATTTAAAACAGATTGGACTGTTTTAAATGTACAGTTGGTATAAGACTATAATGGATTGACTAATCTGATTTATTTTATATAGTATAAGATTAAGAGACTTTCTCGTAATGAGAGAGTCTCTTTTTTTTGCTTTACAGCATTAAAAAAAGTGTTCCTAATAATAAGAAAAGCGGGCGCATTGAGTATTATTTTAATTTTTTGACGTTGACGTTGAAGTCATTATGATTTGAATTGTAAAAGAACAAAAATATTTATAAATTTGTTACACTTGTAAAATCAATATTTTTATGAGTTCACAATTTTAGACATTATTTGTCTCTAGTACTTTTATGTTGTTTAATTTAAAAATATGTTTTACAACACAAATTGAAAAATAATTCAAAAAAAGGTATTTTACAATAAATATTCTGCTTTGTTTTTTTTACGGCTACAAGAAAACAGGAAGATGCATAAATCGATATTATTCAACTTTCTTTTCATATTCATCTATTTACATTTATGTGGCATGATTTTTTTTCGTAATTTTGCAATTTATGGGTTGATAGAATTATTTTTATTCCAATTTAAAACTCAAATCGCTGTTAATGCGTTATAATTTAAACAATTAATTTCACCGTTCCAATCTGATGTTTTATTGAAACATGCAACTCGTAAGTCTTACTAAAAAATGATAAAATCTCAAATAGAATCTCTTCGTTGCGAACTGGAGCAGCATAATTTCAACTATTATGTGCTGTCAGCTCCAACAATTTCTGATTTTGACTTTGATGCCAAACTGAAGCAATTACAGGAATTAGAAGCAGCTTATCCTGAATTTTACGATCCTAATTCTCCAACACAACGGGTTGGGAGCGATAATGTAAGTGGTTTTGAACAAGTTCCACATGTGTATCCTATGCTTTCGCTTGGTAATACTTATTCCGAAGGCGAAGTACAGGATTATTATGAGCGGGTTCGTAAGGGACTGAATGAAGATTTTGAACTGGTTTGTGAACTGAAATACGATGGGACTTCCATTTCGTTGACTTATGAAAATGGTTTGATGGTAAGGGCAGTAACACGAGGAGATGGAGAAAAAGGAGATGATGTAACAGCCAATGTGAAAACCATTCGTAGTATTCCATTGCGATTGAAAGGGGATTTCCCCGAATTATTTGAAATTCGTGGAGAGATTCTTATGCCGTGGTCGGTTTTCGAGGAGCTAAATAGAGAACGTGAAGAGCAAGAAGAACAGCTTTTTGCCAATCCTCGAAACGCTGCTTCGGGAACATTAAAACTCCAGAATTCGAAAACGGTGGCTTCACGAAAACTCGATGCTTATTTTTATTATTTGTTGGGCGAAAATCTGCCTTCCGAAATACATTCAGGCAATTTGAAAGTTGTACATTCCTGGGGTTTTAAAATTTCAGAGGCAACCAAAGTCTGCAAATCGTTGGAAGAGGTCTTTTCATTTATAAAATATTGGGATGTGGAGCGAAAAAACCTTCCGGTAGCCACAGATGGAATTGTACTAAAGGTAAATTCATTAAATCAACAGAAAAATCTTGGTTTTACTGCTAAATCGCCTCGTTGGGCCATAGCTTATAAGTTTCAGGCCGAAAAAGCGGTTACGAGGTTGAATTCCGTTTCGTATCAGGTGGGTAGGACAGGAGCAGTAACTCCTGTTGCCAACCTCGATCCGGTTCTACTTTCAGGAACTACCGTAAAACGAGCGTCGCTGCACAATGCCGATATCATAGCATCACTTGATTTACACATTGGCGATATGGTTTTTGTTGAAAAAGGTGGAGAGATTATTCCAAAAATTACTGCTGTTGATAAAGATGCCCGCATTTTGATAGGTGATAAAGTACAGTTTATAAAAAGTTGTCCGGAATGTGGTGCTGCTTTGGTTCGGTTCGAGGGTGAAGCTGCTCATTATTGCCCGAATGAAAATGCGTGTCCTCCTCAGATAAAAGGAAAAATGGAGCATTTTGTGAGCCGAAAAGCCATGAATATTGATGGTTTGGGAAGTGAAACTATTAATTTGCTGTATCAGAATAGATTATTACAGAATATTGCCGACATTTACGAACTGAAAATTCCAGATTTAAGTAGATTGGAACGATTAGGAACGAAATCTGCTTACAACATTAAAGATGGTGCCGAAAAATCGAGAGAAGTTCCTTTTGAGCGGGTTGTTTTTGCGTTGGGAATTCGTTTTGTGGGCGAAACCATTGCTAAAAAACTGGCATTTGCTTTTAAAAATATCGAAGCGTTGGAAAAAGCCACGTTGGAAGAATTGGTTGCTGTAGATGAAATTGGCGAGCGCATTGCTCAAAGTGTGGTCCGTTATTTTGAAGATCCTACCAACGTTGAAATGGTGAATCGGCTTAAGTCAGCTGGGTTGCAAATGAGTTTGTCTGATGAAAAGTTGCAAGCCCATGGCGAAGCCTTAGCAGGCTTGTCAATTGTAATCAGCGGATCTTTTTCGCTACATTCGCGCGATGAATACAAAGCGATGATTGAAATGAATGGTGGTAAAAATGTAGGAAGTGTTTCCTCAAAAACTTCATTTATATTAGCCGGTGAGAATATGGGTCCTGAAAAGTTGAAGAAAGCTGAAAAATTGGGAGTAAAACTGATAGTTGAAAAAACCTTCTTATCTATGTTGCAAATCGAAACACCGTTGCTTGATAGTCAACAAGGAGTTTTGTTTTAAAAAAATACATGAAAATGAAAAAAATAAATAACTTTCTATTTCAAAACCGTGCTAAGAAATATTTAAACACTAATATTCGTGAGCATCGGTTTGTCAGTTACGGAAAAGCAAAAACCATTTTGTTGTTATTCGAAAGTGATTTTTCGGAAAAAAATCCTCAAATCCGCAAAATAATCCATAAATTACAACAAGATGGCAAAAAAGTGTGTGCATGGGGATTTATTGATAAAAAGGAAGTATTGACTTCAATTCTACCTGAATTCAGAATTCTCCATCATAAAGAAACAGATTCTTTCAAAAAACCATTACCTTCTTATATTAATGAGCTCGATATATTAGAATTTGATTTATTGGTAGATTTGACTTTAAAGCCCATCATTCCCTTACAATATATAGCAATGTATGCCAAAGCACTGTGCAAAACGGGTATAAAAAAAACGGATTTGCCAATATATGATTTTATGTTGGACGTGGATAATCTTTCAAGTCCAATTGATACTTCTGATTCATTTGAAACTACAAATAACGAAATTGACGAAACTTACCTGTTCAATCAAATAATTTTTTACCTCAAAAGCATACAAACAAACGATTAAAACGTTACTTTTGCAAACAAATTGTATTTTTCTACCGATGACTAATAATAAACTGACAGGAATGGGTGTTGCCTTGATTACACCATTCAAAAATGATGAATCTATTGATTTTGATGCTTTGGCCCGAATAGTTGAGCTTCAAATTAAAAGTGGAACAGATTATCTTGTTGTATGTGGTACAACCGCTGAAACTCCAACATTAACAGAACAGGAAAAGGAAGACGTTACCCGATTTGTAATTCAAAGTGCTGCGGGTAGATTGCCAATTGTGTTGGGTGTTGGTGGTAACAATACCAAGGCCGTTGTTGAAAAGCTTACAACGTACGATTTTAGTGGAATTGATGCCATATTGTCGGTTACACCCTATTATAACAAGCCCTCTCAGGAAGGTTTGTATCAACATTATACTGCAATTGCCAACGCTTCGCCATTACCGGTAATACTTTATAACGTTCCTGGACGAACCGGTGTAAATATGTTGGCATCTACTACATTACGTCTTGCAAAGGAGTATAAAAATATTTGTGCCATAAAAGAGGCATCTGGAAATTTCACACAAATTGATGATATTATTAAGAATAAACCAGATGAATTTATGGTAATATCGGGTGATGATGGAATTACTTTTCCGCTCATCACGCTTGGTGCTGTAGGTGTTATTTCTGTTATTGGAAATGCATTCCCGAAAGAATTCAGCAGAATGGTTCGACTGGCTTTGCAGGGCGATTATGCAAGTTCGCGTCAGATTCATCACCATTTTACCGAACTTATTGAGTTGCTTTTTGTTGAAGGAAATCCGGCCGGAGTAAAAAGTATGTTGGCTGTTATGGGTTTTATCGAAAATCAATTAAGATTACCGTTGGTTCCTAATACTATTAAAACATACGAAAAAATACGTGTTGTATTAAATGAATTAAATATAAAATGTTAGTTTTCCCTTTTTTAAAAATTTAAATTCTGCTCTACAACAACCGAAAAACAATTGTTTTTCCGAAAACTGCAAAACAGATTTAATAACTTATAAATAAATTTGTTATGAAGTCTACTAAAAAAATCTCTTTCAAGAAAATTGCTCTTTATCTGCTTTTGTCATTTTTTGGCGGAGCAGGTATTTTTTTATTTATTCCTTCTAATTATTATATTCATAGGGCATTAATTCATCAAATGCCAAAGATTGATCAGCATAAAATTTTCGAAAACAGGATAGTCAGCGCAGATGACCCTCAACCTTGGAAATTCACTGCAAATGCAACTGAAAATTCAATTCCTGTGGAATTTGAAGACGATTTTAAAAAATACGAAACAGTAGCTTTTATTGTTATTCAACATAATAAAATTATTTTAGAGCAATATTGGGGTAATTATAGCCCATTGAGCTTAAGTAATTCATTTTCAATGTCAAAAAGTATTATTTCACTACTTGTAGGATGTGCTATTCAAGATGGTTTTATCAAAAGTGTAGAACAACCGGTTAGCGACTTTTTGCCCGAATGGACTTCGTACGATGGTAAAGTGTTGACAATATTAGATCTATTGACAATGAGTGCAGGCGTGGAGTGGGACGAATCGCACAACTCGCTATTCTCAAAAACAACCAATGCATATTACGGAAAAGATTTATGGAAGTTGACACTTACTGAAAAGCTAGAAGAAATTCCCGGTGTGCGTTTTAATTATCAAAGTGGTGTGAGTCAGATATTAGCATTTTTACTTCAAAAAGCGACTGGGAAAAATATTTCAACCTATGCTTCCGAAAAAATATGGACTCCAATTCAGGCTGAAGAAGATGCACTTTGGTCTCTCGATCACAAGGATGGAATGGAAAAAGCATATTGTTGTTTCAATTCTAATGCGCGTGATTTTGCAAGATTAGGTCAGTTAGTATTGAATAAAGGCGAATGGAATGGACAGCAAATTGTTGATTCAAATTATATAAATGCTGCCACAGCTCCTGCAAGTTGGTTGCAATACACACCAAAAGCATTGCCAAATGATACTATTGTGCCTGTACCTTTTCCCTGCAAATTTTATGGTTATCAGTTTTGGTTAGTCAATTATAATGGACTTCAAATACCGTATATGCGAGGAATTCTCGGACAATATATTTTTGTAATCCCTGAATTAGACGCGGTTATTGTTCGTCTGGGAAAAAAGCGAGATAAAGAATATAATCTGGATCAGAATTATACAAAAGACATGACTGTTTGGCTCGATGCAGGATTGGAAGTGATAAATAAACAGTAGAAATTACTCTGAATTTCCAATTATACCAAATGAATTTTTATTTCAGCCCAAAGTCAACTTTGGTATAATGCCGATTGAGTATTTCGAGATTCCGCTTGCGGAAGGTATAGAAATAAACAGTACAATCCCAATATACGGGATGTTCCATTAGACGCACTTGCCTGCGGCAGGCAGGGTAGACATTGAACTGAATTATTTCTGCAATCGGTATTAGACATAATTTATACTTACATAAAAAAATGCCGAACTCTTCTGAGTCCGGCATTTTTTAGGATAATTGGAATTTATTATAACGTTTTTCTTACTTCAGTTTCTTCATAACTTTCCACCATATCACCTACTTGTATATCATTGTAATTCTTGATATTCAAACCACATTCGTAGTTTGTTCCTACTTCTTTTACATCTTCTTTAAAACGCTTCAAGGATTCAAGTTCTCCGGTAAAGACTACAATACCATCACGAATAATACGTACTTTATTTCCTCGTTTGATTTTTCCTTCGCGAACCAAACAACCGGCAATTGTACCCACTTTTGTAATTTTGAATACTTCACGGATTTCAACTGTAGCAGTAATTTCTTCTCTGATTTCCGGAGAAAGCATACCTTCCATTGCTGATTTGATTTCTTCAATTGCATCGTAAATGATAGAATACAAACGAATATCAATTTCTTCTTTATCTGCCATTTTACGTGCAGTTGAAGTTGGTCGTACCTGGAATCCACAAATTATTGCATTGGAAGCTGCTGCCAACATTATATCCGAATCGGAAATAGCCCCAACAGCTTTGTGAATTACATTTACCTGAATATTCTCGGTCGATAGATTAAGTAAAGAGTCTGATAAAGCTTCTACTGAACCGTCAACGTCACCTTTTACGATAATATTTAATTCCTTGAAATCACCCAATGCAATACGGCGACCCAATTCGTCAAGTGTAAAGTGTTTTTTTGTTCGTATACTTTGTTCCCGTTGTAATTGCTCGCGTTTGTTTGCAATGTCTCTTGCTTCTTGTTCCGAAGACATTACGTTGAAATTATCACCAGCTTGAGGAGCACCATTCAATCCTAAGATTAATACTGGTTCACCCGGTTTTACTTCTTGGATACGTTGGTTTCGTTCATTAAACATGGCTTTTATTTTTCCGTAATGTGTTCCAGCAAGTACTGCATCGCCTTGACGAAGTGTACCGTTATGAACCAAAATTGTAGAAACAAAACCACGACCTTTATCTAATGTTGACTCAATAACTGAACCAATGGCACGTTTGTTTGGATTAGCTTTCAGCTCAAGTAATTCAGCTTCTAGTAGTACTTTTTCCAATAATTCTGCAATGCCAATTCCTTGTTTTGCCGAAATATCCTGTGACTGGTATTTTCCACCCCAATCTTCAACCAGATAATTCATTTGAGCTAATGTTTCCTTAATCTTCTCAGGATTTGCTCCCGGTTTGTCTACTTTGTTTATTGCAAATACCATTGGAACATTTGCAGCTGCAGCATGATTAATCGCTTCAATAGTTTGAGGCATCACGTTATCGTCGGCAGCCACAATGATGATGGCAATATCAGTAACTTTTGCTCCACGTGCACGCATGGCGGTAAACGCTTCGTGTCCGGGAGTATCAAGGAAAGTTATTCGTTGACCATTTTCGAGTTGTACATTGTATGCACCAATATGTTGGGTAATACCTCCAGCTTCTCCGGCAATTACATTTGCTTTACGAATATAATCGAGCAATGATGTTTTACCATGATCGACGTGACCCATAACGGTTACAATCGGTGCTCGTGGTACTAAATCTGCTTCGGTGTCAATTTCTTCTTCGCCTATGGCTTCAATTACATCGGCACTCACGTATTCCGTTGAAAATCCAAATTCTTCAGCTACAATATTGATAGTTTCAGCATCCAATCGTTGATTGATAGAAACCATTAACCCAATGTTCATACAAGTTGCAATAACTTGATTTACCGATACATCCATCATTACCGCCAATTCGTTTGCAGTAACAAATTCTGTAAGTTTGATTACGCTTTCTTCATCACGTTCCCGTTGAGCTTGTTCTTGTTGACGAACATTCACACTGTCACGTTTATCGCGGCGATATTTGGAGCCTTTTCCTTTTTTGTTTGCTCCAGAAAGGCGGGCTAAAGTTTCTTTAATTTGTTTTTGAACATCAACTTCGTTAACTGCTGTTCTGATTGGTCGTTTAACTCTGTCTTTGTTATTGTTGTTTGGTTTCCCTGGAGCTCCAGGTGCGCCTGGCGTAACTTTTTTAGGATGTGCAAAACCTTGTGTAGGACCGTTTTGTTGAGGTACTTTTGTAATGTCTACTTTTTGATTCGTGAAACGTTCGCGTTTCTTTTTATGTTGATTAGTTGCAGGTGAATTCGCTACCTCAGCTGCTGATCGGAGAATTTTTTTCTCGCCATCTCCAACCGGTTTATTTTTATCAACTACAAACTTACTTTTTTCTTCTCTTTCCTTGCGTTTTTGTTCTTTTGACTTCGGCTTAGGACGCGTGCTTTGATTTAAAAGACCAAGATCAATTGTTCCAATCACAACTGGAGCTTTATCCATTGCCGGGCGAGCAAGTGAAAATATTTCATCCTCCTTGTGATCGTTATCTTTAGTTTCGACGTTTTTTTCAATTGGTTCAGCAACTTCCTGTATCTTTAATTCAATCTTTTTTGCTGGTTTAATAAATGCAGGTTTTTCTTCCTTAGCAGGTACTTGTTCTTCAACTGGTTTTTCCACCTCTTTCAATTCCTCTTTTGGGGTTTCTATTATAGGTTTTGGAATCACTACTTCAGGTTGTGGTGTTGGAATTTCCACCGGTTTGATTACCTCTTTTTCCGGTTCAGGAGCTGATACGTCTACTACTGCTTTAGATTCGGCAGCTTTAATTGTTTCATTTTTAACAATAACTTCCTCAATATGCACTTTTGGAGTCTCCTGAGGAACTATAGTTTCAATAACCTTTTCCTTAATATCTTTTTTAGTTTCTTCTTTTTTGTTTTCAGGGTGTTTTGCTTTGGCATTCAAATCGATATGTCCAACAGATTTAAAATGAGGCAATTGATCTTCTGAAATTGAAACATGAATAGAATCAACCGGTTTTTCGGTTGGTTTTGGTGTGTTGTAGCCTTCTAATGCAACCGTCTCGGCTTTTTCTTTTAGATGGCGCTCCAAACTTAATCGCTCCGATTCAATTTTCAGAGCCATATCTTTGTTAAATTCTTTTGCAAGCAAAAGGTGCAAATCGTCAGACAACTTTAAATTTGGGTCGACAACAATTTTATGACCTTTTTTCGCCAAAAATTCTACTGCGGTGGTCATTCCCACATTCAAATCTTTACAGGCTTTACTTAATCTTATGGACATATTCTATAATTACAGTTTTCTTATTTGTTTAATATGACACGACTAGCGTTTTTGCAAAGTTTTAAAATATATTTTTTTCAAAACTATAATGCGAAACACGTAACGTATTATTTCTCTTCTGTTTGCTCTGTTTCTTCAGTTTCTTCTTCAAATTCCGCAGTCAAAATAGCAAGCACTTCGTCAACAGTTTCTTCTTCCAAATCAGTACGACGTACTAAATCCTGACGAGAAATTGCCAAAACACTTTTTGCAGTATCACAACCAATGGCTTTTAAAGCATCAATTACCCATTGATCAATTTCATCACTGAATTCATCTAAGTAAATATCTTCCGTTTCAGCTTCTTCATCTAATTCGCGGAAAACATCCAATGTATAACCAGTGAGTAATCCGGCTAATTTGATATTTAATCCGCCTTTTCCTATTGCTTGCGAAACTTCATCGGGTTTCAGATATATTTCTGCTTTTTTATCAGCCTCGTTCAGGCGGATAGAGGATATTTTTGCCGGGCTTAAAGCTCTGGAAATAAACAGGTTTAAATTGTTAGTGTAATTAATCACATCTATGTTTTCATTTCGTAACTCACGAACAATACCATGAATACGTGAACCTTTTACACCCACACAAGCCCCAACAGGATCAATACGATCGTCGTACGATTCCACTGCCACTTTAGCACGTTCACCCGGAATACGTGCAATTTTCTTAATAGTAATTAATCCTTCGTGAATTTCAGGAACTTCAAGTTCGAACAATCGTTCCAGAAATACAGGAGAGATACGCGAAAGAATAATTTTAGGGTTATTATTTTTATTCTCAACCATGGCTACAACAGCACGAACGGTATCGCCTTTGCGGTAAAAGTCAGTTGGGATTTGTTCCGATTTTGGTAAATATAGCTCATTGCCTTCATCATCGATGAGCAACATTTCTTTTTTCCAGATTTGATATAATTCAGCACTTACAATCTGTCCAACTTTCTCACTGTATTTCGAGAAAACATTGTCCTTTTGTAACTCAAGAATTTTGGATGAAAGAGTTTGACGAAGTGTAAGAATAGCACGACGTCCAAAACCTAAAAAGTCCACAGTATCGGTAACATCTTCACCAATTTCATAATCCTCATCTATTTTTTTAGCATCAGTTAATGAAATTTCTAAATTTGAATCTTCCAATTCATCATCGGCTACCACAGTACGATTGCGATAAATTTCGAAGTCACCTTTGTCAGGGTTAATAATCACATCATAATTTTCATCGGTCCCGAACATTTTTGAAATTACATTGCGGAACGACTCTTCCATTACACTTATCAGTGTACTTCTGTCGATGTTTTTTAGCTCTTTAAACTCCGAAAAAGTATCAATTAAGCTAATAGTTTCTTTTTTGCTCATGGCTTATTTGAATCTAATAATATATTTTGTAGTTTTTATATCTTCGTATAAGAATGTAAGGTTTTCGTTTACAGTAACTTTGCGTTTCGATCCTTCCGGTTTCTCTATCTTTTCAATTTGTAAAACAAATTCAGTATCGTTTACTTCTATCAATTCACCAACAAATTTTTGACCCGATTTGGACAATACTTCTACTTCGTTGCCAATATTTTTTTCATATTGTTTAGTCACTTTAAATGGCTCGGTCAAACCCGCCGAACTCACATCTAATTCATAATCCTCCACTTCTCGGTCGAGTAATGATTGAATATGACGGTTTAATTCAGCACAAAACTCAATTCTTACTCCATCAAATGAGTCTATTTCTACCGAAATATGGTTATCCGATGTGATTTTTATATCTACCAGATAATAGTTCTTTTCAATTAAAAAATCTTCAACTATCTGATTTACTGTATCTTTTGATATCATATTTGGTGTTATTCTAACAAATGAGGGGACTGTCGTCCCCTCCATATATCCTATATCGTTTGCAAAAGTACAAAATAATTCTTTATGATACAAAGATTTAAAAGAAAAAAAGACTTTCAAATTCATAATGTTTTTTAGTAAGGTATTTTTATACAGATTTATGATAGAAATCTATTCGGTTTTTGTTTTTAATTCATTACTTAAAACTATCTTTGTAAATGTAAATGTAAATTCAACCATTTACAGCATCAATAATCATTCAATTAATCATTATGCATAAAATTCTTTCTGTAAATCCGGGATCTACCTCCACTAAACTGGCCGTTTATGAAGAAGAAAAACTAATTTGTCTTCATACGATTCGTCATACTTCGGAAGAATTAAGACCTTTTATTACAATGTATGAACAATATATTTTCAGAAAAGATATTATACTGAAACGATTGAAAGATGATGGCATTGCTTTGTCTGACTTGTCTGCGGTAGTTGGTCGCGGAGGATTAGTTCGCCCACTCGAATCAGGAGTTTATGAAGTCAATGATAAATTAATCTATGATTTGAAGTATTCTACTATAGGTGAACATGCCAGTAATCTGGGCGGAATTCTTGCACGGGAAATAGCAGATGGCATACTAAATTGCAAAGCATTTATTGCCGACCCAGTTGTAGTAGACGAATTGCAGGATGTAGCACGAATCAGCGGTTTGCCACAAATACCCCGACGTTCGATGTTTCACGCATTGAATCACAAGGCAGTGGGACGTAAATATGCAGCAGCAAATAGTACAATATACGAAAAGTTGAATCTGGTAGTTGCTCATATGGGAGGTGGAATCTCTGTAGCAGCACACAAGCAGGGAAAAGTGGTGGATGTAAATCAGGGATTGGATGGATATGGTCCGTTTTCGCCGGAACGTGCAGGAACTCTGGATGCAGGACTACTTGTTAAGTTGTGTTTTGACGGAAAACATAGTTACGAAGATATTAAAAAAATGTTGGTAGGAAATGGTGGGTTAATGGCACATTTAGGAACCAATGAAGCAAATTTGGTGGTTGAAAGAGCCGAAGCCGGCGATG
Source organism: Paludibacter sp. (assembly GCA_010365115.1). Lineage (GTDB taxonomy): Bacteria > Bacteroidota > Bacteroidia > Bacteroidales > Paludibacteraceae > Paludibacter. Next base: position 670 of record JAAFGX010000003.1, on the reverse strand, counting down.
AAAAATCAAAACTGATAATTCAGGCAATGGCATACACCGTTGCAAAAGAAATCGGATCAATGTATGTGGTACTGAAAGGTGAAGCCGATGCCATTATTCTTACAGGTGGTATTGCACATAGTCAGTTGGTGGTTGGATATATCAAAAAAATGATTTCTTCATTAGCCAAAGTGGTTATTTATCCTGGAGAAGATGAAATGGAAGCTTTGGCTATGAGTGGATTGCGTGTTTTAAGAGGAGAAAAAAGTAAGGAATATTAAGTTGGATTCTACTGTTTTTAGTTATTTGCCCTCGCTGATAAGATGAGTTCTTTGATTTCTATTGACAATTGTTCATTTTGCCATTTTCTTTCAGCCTCTTCTGATTTTACTTCATTTTTCAAATCTTTTAATGCATACTGTGCAGCAATTAACGAGTGATCTGCCATGTGAGCAGTTGCAACGGCATGTCCTACCGAGCGTGCCACTGCTATAGAAGTTTGATTAGATGATTCATTTGCAACTGAAATTGCTTCTAAAGATGCTTTTCTGGCATCGCCAACTGAAGCATTACCATTTTCCCAATCTTTAGCTACATCTAATACCGATTGCACAAACAATATAGTCCAATGTCGACCCTGCCTGCCGCAGGCAAGTATGTCTAATTGTACTATTTGTTTGAAAGCCTTCCG
>JAAFGX010000204.1 GCA_010365115.1 Paludibacter sp. | reverse complement strand
CAAATTCCGCCTGCGGAAGGCTTTCAAACAAATAGGACAATTAGACGAACTTGCCTGCGGCAGGCAGGGTCGACATTGGACTATATTGTTTGTGGAATCGGTATTATCCACAACATTGAAGCTAAGAAGTGAATGTAAATATTGTGGAGCAGACGGAAAATTTTAGGAATAATAGAGTAATTTATAGGTGGTGAATTGGTGAATATAATTTGATGAATTAATTTTTTAGTAGTTCTACTTTTCAATATTGATTTTGAACCACAAGAGGCTAAGGTCAATTGTTTAAACTAAGATGTTCTTCTTTTGTGACTATTGTGGTTTGATTTTTTATTTTGGTAGAGTAGAAGTAGTATCATCTCTCAATTAAAATTCAAACCATCTTCACCCAGCGAACAGTACGTAATAAATATGGCTATTGTTCGTGAATTGTTATACCAAATGAATTTATATTTCAGCCCAAAGTCAACTTTGGTATAATGCCGATCGAGCATTTCGAGATTCCGCTTGCGGAAGGCATATCGGTGCAAAGCGGAGACCCCTTAAACGGGAGAAATAAACAGTACAATCCCGTTACACGTGATGTTCCATTAGACGCACTTGCCTGGGGCAGGCTGGGTCGACATTGGACTGAATTATTTCTGCAATCGGTATTAGACCATGTATATCAATTCTCACGTATGTATTGCAAAAATATTTTACTTCAGAATCCATTCAATTCTTACCATAAAACGAAAACAGCTGACAATTATCTCTAATTATCAGCTATTTATATCACTTTTTTAGTTGTCTTACTAAGATTCGAACTTAGACAGGCAGATCCAGAAACTGCAGTGCTACCATTACACCATAAGACAGTGGTATTGATTTTGAGTGTCAAAAGTATATAAAAAAATTTCTACTGACAAATTTTGTTTAAAAAAACGGTTGAAATTCATTGCTGAAATTCAACCGTTGAGGTTTTGTTGTCTCACCAAGACTCGAACTTGGTCAGGCAGAACCAAAAACTGCAGTGCTACCATTACACCATGAGACAATCGTTGGGCTTTATTTCTAAAGCGGTGCAAAGATACGACTTTTTTCGTTTTCCCAAAATGTTTTTGGAAATTTATTCGGAAATAGACGTTTTCTCTTTATTCCGCGGTTAATAAATAGTAGTTCTTCTTGCCTTTCTGAACCAATAAATATTTGTCGTTGAGGAGCTTTGAGCTGTCAAGTACCTCATCCTGATTTTCTAGTTTTTCTTTGTTAATACTCACTCCACCGGACTGAACCAACTTGCGCATCTCTCCTTTCGAAGGAAAAACAGCCGCATTTTCGGTCAATAAGTCGATGGCTTTAATACCGGAAGCGAACCATGATTTAGAAATACTGAATTGTGGAACACCATCGAACACTGCCAACAATGTATCTTCGTCCAGCTTTTTCAATGCTTCGGAGGTGGCGTTTCCAAATAAAATACCTGAAGCTTCTACTGCTGCCTGATAATCTTCTTCCGAATGAACCATTACAGTCACTTCTTGCGCCAGTCTTTTTTGAAGAATGCGCAAATGCGGTACCTGCGTGTGCTCAGCAACCAGACTTTCTATTTCTTCTTTGCCTATTGATGTGAAAATCTTTACATATTTTTCGGCATCGGCATCACTCACATTCAACCAAAATTGATAAAATTTATAAGGCGAAGTATACCGGCGATCCAACCAAACATTACCACTTTCTGTTTTGCCAAATTTTCCACCATCGGCTTTAGTAATTAGCGGACAAACCAACGCAAATGCTTCACCACCGGTTTTGCGACGGATAAGTTCTGTACCCGTAGTGATATTTCCCCATTGATCGGAACCTCCCATTTGCAGTTTGCAGTTTTTTTCCTGATACAGATGCAAAAAGTCGAATCCTTGTAGTAATTGATACGAAAATTCGGTAAATGACATCCCTACGTTCGAATCATTCGCTAATCGTTTTTTTACCGATTCTTTTGCCATCATATAATTCACCGTTAAGTGTTTTCCGATATCGCGGATAAAATTAAGGAATGAATAATCTTTCATCCAGTCGTAGTTATTCACCAATTCGGCGGCATTTGGAGCATCGCTGGTAAAGTCGAGGAATTTTTCCAATTGCGCTTGGATGGCATCCTGATTGTGACGCAAAGCTGCTTCGTCCAGCAAATTACGCTCAGCCGATTTACCGGACGGATCACCAATCATTCCAGTTGCGCCACCTACCAAAGCAATAGGTTTATGACCTGCACGTTGAAAATGTTTCAGCATCATAACGCTCACCAGATGCCCAATATGTAACGAATCGGCGGTTGGATCAATCCCTACGTAAGCCGATGTCATTTCTTTTGCCAATTGCTCTTCTGTTCCCGGCATCATGGTGTGGATCATGCCACGCCATTGCAATTCTTCGATAAAATTCATTTGTATGTTGTATTATTATTTTAGTACATATTTTTAGAAGGTGCAAAGATACAACTTTTTAATTTTTTGACGTATAGGTAGGACTGAATAAATTTTGAGTAGCTGCTATTCCTGACATAGTAATTGATGATAAGTATTCTGCTTATATTCAATATTTAAAAATTCAATCAAATATATTTTTTCTTAAAAAAAAATATGTAATTTTGTATTGTAAAAGAAACAAAGATTAATATCTGTCAATGATTAAAAATAATGGCTCTATAACGAATAAGGTGGGTAATCAATTTTTCCTTATTCACTGATTTGATTTATTTTGTTCAAATTAGACTCCAGAGGAGTCATCTG
>JAAFGX010000060.1 GCA_010365115.1 Paludibacter sp. | reverse complement strand
CATAGGAAGTACTATCTAAAACATAGGAAGTACTATCTAAAACATAGGAAGTACTATCTAAAACATAGGAAGTACTATCTAAAACATTTGAATGAATATTAAAAATGCGCTTCACCAAATTTTGGCGAAGCGCATTTCAAATTATGCATTATGAATTAATTTTACATTCCATCTTCTACATTCCATACGAATGCGCGTATTCCCATTCTGTCCGAAGTGTCATTTAATGCACGTAAATCATTTAAAATTGGATTTACTTTTTCATCGTCAACTACCGTCAACAATGATGAATTCAATGTTGGCCAGGCGTGAGAACCAAGATGTGGCTCACCTGTTTTGCTTCCACGTCCCTGAACTTCTTCCCAACGGGTAAATCCACGAACATGATTGGTGCTAAGTAGCGTCACAATTTGTTCGAAATAAGCTTGATCGAAGGCTATAAATATTGATTTCATATCTGTATATTTTTAATTGTAGTTTAAAATAAGTCGTTAATTTCAGAACTTGATTCAAACATTTTTATGGTTACTTTTTTGATTCTGAATTAGCTAAAGCAGCGTGTTTTAATTTTTTGTGTTTACGTTTTACACCACTTGCCGCAAAAAGAGTATATAAAGTAGGCACAATAACCAAGGTAAGAATAGTTGAAACTGCCAAACCACCAATTACGGTAATAGCCATTGGTTTCCACATTTCCGACCCTTGTGAAGTACTTAATGCCAACGGTAACATACCCAAAATAGTTGTCAGTGTGGTCATAATTACTGGGCGTAAACGGGATTTTCCGCCGTTTACCACTGCACGTATAATCCCCATTCCACGTTCACGGTTTAAGTTGATATAATCAACCAAAACAATACCATTTTTCACCACAATACCAATCAACATAATCAATCCTACGAATGACATCATGTTAAATGTACTACCGCTGATTCCCAGTGCTAAAACAACTCCGGAAATTGCAAATGGAATGGAAAACATAATGATAAACGGATAGGTGAGCGATTCAAATTGCGAAGCCATTACTATGAATACAAGCATAATTATTATCAACAATAATGATCCCAAATCGCCAAACGATTCTTGCTGGTCTTTGTATGATCCTCCGATGACAACATATACATCCGATGGTATTTCCAGCGTTTTAAGCTCTGCGTTAATGGCAACTACTGCTTTATCAAGTGTAGTTCCCGACACGGTAGAAGCAACAGTAATCAATCGTTGACGGCTTTTGCGTTCAATGGTTGGCGGTGTAAAACGTTCCACTACATTTCCCAAATCTTTAAGTCGGATAGCTTGTCCCTGAGGATTGTAAATTAGAATATTCTCAATTGACTCAATGGACTGACGATATTCAGGTGCATAAGCAACACGAATTGAATATTCTTCACCATCTTCACGGAAAAGCGAAGCAGTTAAACCATTGATGCGGTTTCGCAAGTAGTTAGATGCAGTGGCTATATTCAAACCGTTGAGAGCTAATTTTTCTCTGTCGAAATCAACCTGATATTCTGGTGTATAATCTTCACGGCTGACACTTACGTTTACAAGTCCTGGAATTTTTGAAACTTTTGCCGATAATTCTTTTGCAATTTTATCTGTTTTAGCAAAATCGTAACCGTAAATTTCCACATCCAAAGTCGATTGTCCTCCCATCATACTCATGCCACCTCCAGCCAAAACCTTCGATTTGCGTACTTCAGGAGTTCCTTCGATATCTTTACGGATGCTATCGCTAATTTCGAACATGGATCGTTCTCTTTCACTAAGCGGTTTTAACCCAATTGAAAAAGAGGCAATGTTACTTCCGTTGGTCTGAAAAGAACCCCACACATTTGAACTGCTGGCCTGACCCACTGAATAATTTATCATATCCAGTTCCGGATATTTCTTTTGCCATTTTTCAGTAAAACTTCTGGCTACGTCACGTGTAATTTCAGAGCGAGTACCTACTGGTGTTTCTATGGTTATTGCAATTCTTCCATTGTCTTGAGCGGGATAAAATTCAGTTCCAATAAATAGAATAGGAATCATACTCAGAAAAAAGAATATCGTGGTATAAGCCATAATTGATTTCCGGTGACGAACAGCCCAGTTTACAATTGAAGCGTATCCATTATCAAGTCTATCCAGAAATCTTTCGATAGGTCCATAAATCAAATTAAATGATTTGCTGCGAGTTGGATTTAAACGCAATAATTGAGAAGCTAACATGGGTGTTAATGTCAATGCACAAATCATGGATACCGTAATAATTATGGTTACCATCCAACCTAATTGTCCAAACATTACCCCTGCCATTCCCGAAATCATGGTCATAGGGAAGAATACTGCAATAATGGTCAGCGTAGAAGCAATAATTGATACCGCAACTTCGTTTGTGCCATGTACTGCCGCACTCGTAGGTCTGCTCCCTTTTTCAATATGCGTTGTAATATTTTCAAGTACAACAATCGCATCATCCACCACCATACCTATGGCAAGGGATAACGAACTTAATGTGATGATATTAAGCGAACCTCCCGTTGCTCCTAAAAATATAAAGGCTGATATCAAAGAGATTGGAATGGTTAGAATAATAATTACTGTGGCCCTCCAGCGCCCCAAGAAGAACAAAACAACCAGCACAACAAACAAAAACGCATAAAGTACTGTTTCTGTTAATCCACTAATAGTTTGCTTAATATTGTCGGAAGTATCCATTATTACATTCAATTTCACATCTGCTGGCAGGTTTTTCTGAATGTTAGGTAATTCTTTTTGGATAGCATCAGCAATACTTACTGTATTGGAACCCGATTGCTTTTGAACAATAATACTCGCTCCCTGAATACCGTTGGTATAACTTTTCTGAACACGTTCTTCCAGGTTGTCATGTACTACTGCTACATCGGAGAGGTAAATTGTTTTTCCATTATAATTCCCGACAATAATTTTATTTAACTCCGAAGCATCTTTAAATTCTCCCTGTACTCGCAACGAATAAGTTTCGCTACCAATATCCATTGAACCGGCAGGAGTATTGATATTTTCCATTCGAATATATTGTGCCAATAATTCAATGGTAAGTTTATAAGCTTCCATTTTAACCGGATCTACATACACCTGAATTTCCCGTTGTGGAGCTCCGGTAATTGAAACAGATCCCACACCATTTATACGTGCCAACGGGTTTGCTACGTTATCATCCAATATCCTGTATAATGCAGGCAAACTCTTTTTAGCAGTTGCGGATATCATGATAACAGGAATCATGTCCGTGCTAAACTTGAAAATAATTGGTTTGCCCACGCCATCAGGAAGGTAGGAACTTACTAAATCCAGTTTTTCACGAATGTCATTTGTGATTACTTCAATATCATTGCCGTAATTAAATTCCAATGTGATAATTGAACGGTTTTCTTTCGACGTTGATTTTATGCTTTTCAGATTCGCCACTGTATTCAACGAACTTTCCAACGGACGAGTAACATTTGTTTCAATATCAGAGGCACTTGCACCGTCGTATGTCGTCATTACCATTATGGTATTGGTTTCAATTTCGGGCAACAGGTCGATAGGTAATTTGTTTAAAGAAAAGAGTCCTAAAATAACAACACCGATAAAAATCAGTGCCGTCATGACGGGCTTTCTTACAGAACTTTCATATATACTCATAATAATTAATTTACAATTTGTTGATATATAATTTACAATTATGTAATTTGTAATAAAGTAATTTGTTAGAGTTTAATTGATAAACGCAAAACACAAAACACAAAACACTAAACACCAAACACCAAACACTAAACACAAAACACTAAACACCAAACACTAAACACTAAACACCAAACACCAAACACCAAACACCAAACACCAAACACTAAACACAAAACACTAAACACAAAACACTAAACACTAAACACCAAACACCAAACACAAAACACCAAACACTTAATTCTTTGCCAGTTTTACTTCCGATCCATCAACCAACTTTGACTGTCCCGATACTACCACTTGCTCACCATTGGAAACGCCCGAGATTAATTCATATTCGTTGTCAAAACGACGACCAATTTCTACCTGACGATATTCTACCTTACCATTGTTGTAGACAAACATAAAACGTGCACCTGAGCCGGATTGCTTTACAACAGAAATATCCGGAACAACAACGTGTTTAACTTTTCCAAAACCCATTATTACACGACCAAACATTCCGGGACGAATTTTATTATTACTATTGTTCATTTTTATTTCTACACCAAAAGTACGCGAGCGTTCATCAATGGTTGGATAAATCAGATTTACTTTACCATTAAATGTTTCATTCTGAAAAATATCAAATTTTACTTCCACATTCATGCCTTTTTTAACTTGTGAGTAATTTGATTCAGAAACATTAATCATTAATTTGACTGGATTTATCTGCATTACTGTAAGTATCGGCATTTGACCCGAATACATATCGCCGTTATCATAGTTGCGAGCAGTGACAATTCCACTTATCGGACTTAAAAGAAAAGTATTTTCAGTTAAGTTTTTCAAACTTGTTTGAGCTACATCAAGCTGTAATTTAGCATTGTCTAAGTCTTGTTGTGAAGCACCACCTACAGAAAATAACTCCTGTGCGCGTTTATAATTTCGTTTTGTATTCTCAATCTGAGTTTCGGAATTTGACAAATTGGCTACATCCATTTGAACCAGTTTTTGCCCTTTTTCTACCCGATTACCAACTTCTACCAAAATCTGACGAATACGTCCCGGGGTGGAAGGAGCTATGCTGTTTTTCACATCCGGCTGTACAGTCGCTGTTGATTCAAACAATTGATCTACTTCTCTTTCATTAACTTGTTGAACACGTACAATTGGAATTTCTGTGACAACTGAGGCATCTTTCTTTGCAGTTTTACCACATGAGGCAAATCCAACCATCAATACTAATAGCATTATTCCTTGTAATTTTATCTTTTTCATATTGATAAATTTTATTAATATTTTTATTTTATTTCTTTCTATAAACTATAAACTACTAACTATTTCGAATCTTTTCCTAGTAATTTCTCTAAGTCAGATTTCGCCGATAAATAATCGTAAATTGATTGATTGTATGATAATCCTGCTTGAATGTATGAAATTTCTGAATTGGTTAAATCAAGATATGTGCCCAAGCCCACATCGTATCGTTTTTGCGAAATCATCATGGCTTTATCTGCTTGACGCATACCTTCTTTATTCGATTCGATTTTTTCAATAGCTTTTTTTATATTGTCAAGATAAGTAATTGCCTGTAATTCTAAGTTCCTTTGTAAATTCTCACGTTGATATTTTAATTCATCCTGCTGAATTTTAATTTGTTTTTGCTTATATATTCTGGCTCCTCCCTGAAAGATAGGGATAGATAAACTTACTGAAGCTGATGAAGTTGGAAACCAAGTGAAAGCAACTTTGTCGTTAGCCATTGTCATATACTGATAGTTAAAACTTGCAGCTAATGTAGGCCACCAACCTGCTTTTTGCATTTTTAAAGAATGATCCAGTTGTTTTGATTTTAGATCGAATTGATTCATGTCGGTATTCGTTTTTAAAGTTGTAGTATCAATAGATAATACATCTCCATACAAGTTTGCTTCGAAATCGGATAAAGTCCCTTCCACTTTTATTGTAACTGTCATGTCCATGCCCATCAGCATTTTCAATTGCAATTTGCTGAGATTAACACCACTTTCGGCAGATACTACATTGCTTTTTACATTTCTGACTTGTACATCGGCACGTATCCAATCGTATTCCGAAACCTGACCTTGTTCGAACTTATTTTTAACAATCCGTGCATTTTCTACAGTGTTATCATAACTTTTTTTGAGGACGTTGTAGGAATCCTGCGCCATTAATACACCATAATATGTTTTGGTTACTTGATTTATAAGTGATAGTTTTGATGAACGTGCCGATTCAAGAGCAAGCATTGCATCCAGTTCGGTCATTTCGATAGATGCCCAAAGTGTGGGTGAAATTATTGGTAACGAAGCTGAAACCCCTGTGTTAATAGTATTGTCCACGCCAATTTCAATCCCGGCAGGATCGGGTGGAGTACCGGGTATAATACTAAAAGGTAAAAACATGCGTTGCTTTTTTAATGCTCTCTGATAAGCTGCTGAAGCAGATATTGTTGGGAACAAACCTGCAATTCGTTCCTTTTTAGAATAATCTACTCTTTCAATTTCTTTATCAGCCACTTTAATGGTCGGATTTTCGCTCATTGCAATTTCCAGCGCCTTAGTAAGTGATACCGTTAAGGTATCCTGTGCTTTTAGCACAGAAGAATGCACTAAGCAAATTAGAGCGGTTGATAATACAAATTTTATGTTAAATCGTCTCACAATCTTTAATTATTTATAAATTATTATTTATGTTTATTTTAATGCAAAATTATTTTCAATTGGTCATATATTAAAAATATAATCTTTGAATTGCTTGTTTTCGCCGATGAAAAAGTATTTTAATGAGTTAAAGCAAGTCTTAAATTATCAATTACTTCTATCCAACTTTGAAATCTTATTCTGTTATGTTATAATTTTCTTCTACGTATTTCAGTCCTTTCTCATTTGCAATGAGATGGATCATTAAATCAATAAAAAAATCCATTATTCTCTTTTTTGTGTATTTCTTTGGGTCAAGAGCCATCAGGTCAAATGTCTTTTTAACTTGTACGGAATGAAAGAAGGCAATCAGTTCCACATCCAAATCTTCGCGAAAATAACCCTCTTCAATTCCCTGACGTAAAAACTTTCCAAATCCGTTTCTTATTTCTGTCCTGGTTATTTCTTCAAATTTTTCGTTAACTTTCGGATAATACTTTTCCAAATCAAAACACATTGCCTGTGATTCATGACCTCCGGTTTTTCTAATTTCTTTGATACTAATTATTAATGAATCGATTGCATTTTTATTCTTAAACATTTTACTGAACTTCTCATATTGCATGGCACGATGATAAATAAGAACAGCTTCAACCAAATCTTCCTTTTGTGGGAAGTAGGTGTAAAAAGTCTTTTTCGAAATTCTTAATTCTTTGCAAACATTGTCAATCGAAACACTTCGTATTCCAAATTGCTCAAACAAACGACTGGCGATAATTACAATATTTTCATGCTGATTCTCCATAATACTCTTCTTCGAAATTTCAAGCTGCAAAATTATGTAAAATTATTTATTTAATCACCATAAATAGATATATAAATTTTAAATACTTATATTGAAAATTTATATATATCAGAAATACAGTGTTATGTGTTATTTATTGTGGAAACTATTACATTTCAATAGTTTTCAAGTTTCCATTCTTAAACATATAAAACTTGCAAATAGTTTTTCAGGTTTAAAATAATTATGTTAAACAAGTCGTATTTGTGTTAAACATCTTTACGAATGTCCATTCTTACCGTTTCTAAAGCGTTTAATCGATAGTTATTCCACTACTGTAATTATTGATGAAATCATTTCTCAGACTTTTGTTCGATCGGTTCAGCAACAAATTAGATGTAATTTAATTAAACAAGCTAGAAAAGTAACAAATTAGATAAATTATATTAATCCAAAATCTTTAATATTGACTATTGCTTTAAATAAGTTGGCAATTTATGTTTGAAATCATAAAGTTTCTTGTATTTTTGAACTTCAATTGAAATACAATGAATTAAAAATGTTGGTCTGTTAAAAGCATAAAATACAACTTTTTTGTAAATAAGTAAAAAGTTGGAATAGAAATTATTTAATTTTATTGTACTAAAAGTGCTCAATCATTATGTATTATAACCGCTAAAAATTTATTAAATGGATAATCTTATTAAAAATTATTTATCGACGAATAATAACCGGATTGTTGAAGAACTTTTTAGTCTTCTTCGAATCCCCAGTGTAAGTGCACACAGCTTTCGTCAGCCTGAATTAAAGCAATGTACAGAACAATGGGTTAAATTGTTACTTAAAGCAGGAGTTGATGATGTGAAGATATTGACAACTGATGGAAACCCTGTTGTATTTGCAACAAAAATTATTGATGAATTGTTTCCTACTATTTTGGTTTATGGACATTATGATGTAATGCCGGCAGAACCTTTAGAACTTTGGGAGTCACCACCATTTGAACCGGAAATACGCGATAATAAAATATTTGCACGAGGTGCAGATGATGATAAAGGGCAATCGTTTATGCATGCGAAAGCTTTTGAATACTTGTTGAGAACAAATCAACTTAAATGCAACGTTAAGTTTTTGCTGGAAGGTGAAGAAGAAATTGGTTCTCCAAGTCTCGAAAAATTTTGTGAACAAAACAAAGATTTGTTGAAATGTGATATCATTTTAGTTTCAGATACAAGCATGTTGTCAGCAGAGATTCCGAGCATAACAACCGGTTTACGAGGTTTGGCTTATTGGCAGATTGAACTTACCGCCGCCTCCCGAGATTTACATTCAGGGATATTTGGTGGTGCAGTTGCCAATCCAATTAATGAGTTGACAAAAATTCTAGCATCACTAACTGATAAAGATGGACGGATCACTATTCCAAATTTTTATGAAGATGTAGAAGAAGTATCAGATTACGAAAGGGAGCTGATTGCTCAAATTCCGTTTGATGAAAAAGAATACAAGAAGAATCTGAATATAAAAGAAGTGCATGGCGAAAAAGGTTACAGCACCATCGAGCGGACGGGAATTCGCCCTGCACTTGATATTTGTGGTATTTGGGGAGGTTACACCGGTGAAGGTTCAAAAACCGTTCTTCCATCAAAAGCATTTGCAAAACTCTCAGCCCGATTAGTACCTCATCAGCAATACGATAAAATTGCAGAATTGGTAAAAAACCATATTAAACAAATTGCACCATCATATATTGACCTAGACGTTACTATTTTACATGGAGCTCAAAGTTATGTATGTCCCATTAATTCAGTAGAATATAAAGCTGCTGAAACGGCTTATACAAAAGTTTTTGGAAAAAAGCCATTGCCGGTTCGACGAGGGGGCAGCATCGGAGTAATCCCGATTTTTGAGAAAGTGCTGAATATAAAACCTATATTGATGGGATTTGGACTTGAGTCGGATGCAATTCATTCGCCCAATGAGAATTTTCCACTGGATTTGTTTTTTAAAGGAATTGAAACCATTATTGAATTTTATCTTGAAATATCTAGGGTGGAAAAAGTTTTTTGATAATTATATAGTTGAAAATAAAGTGATTGTAAGTGTAGATTGAATTTTCTTAAAATTCATGTTTTTTAAATATTTCAAATTATCTAAGAATCAAACACATACATACAAAAACCAATATATTTTAAATTTTTCTCAAAAAATTGTTTAAAATATTTTGTAAATTAGAAATAAATCACTACGTTTATTGCAGTTTTAAAAAACACTTATTTACTAACAATTCTAATACTTATTGTCATGACGAAAACGATAACATTCAATCAACTACGTAAAGTAAAAGATTCGCTTCCAAGTGGTAGTATGACCAAGATTGCCGAAGAACTTGGTCTGGAAAAAGAAACAGTACGTAATTATTTCGGAGGTAACAATTACAAAGACGGAAAAAGTTGTGGTGTACACATTGAACCGGGACCAGACGGTGGTTTAGTAATGTTGGATGATACTCAAATCCTGGATTTGGCTAATCGGATTTTACAAGAACAAAACGATTGAAAATATAAATGCTATTGATGAAAGCAGTGACAAAAAAAGTTTCACTGCTTTCTTTTTTTACCAGAAAATCCAAACTTATAATAATAAATATAAATATTCAATGGAAAAATCTCTTGATTGTCTTTATTGCCAACGCAATGAATTGCAAAAAAGTTTAATGATAAAGATATGCGACTTAAACGTGTCAACTCTATTTTTGTTTAAAGAACAAAGTCATCCCGGACGATGTGTTGTTGCATATAAAGACCACATTAATGAATTGTTTGAACTTTCGGAAAGTGATAGAAATGCTTTTATGGGAGATGTCTGTCGGGTGGCTGGTGCAATTCAAAAGTCATTCTCTCCAACAAAAATCAATTATGGTGCTTATTCAGACAAATTAGCTCATCTGCATTTTCATATTGTTCCCAAATTTGAAGGTGGTTTTGAATTTGGTGGAATTTTCGAAATGAATCCTCAGGCTATTTACCTAAATGAGGATGAATATGCCGTCACTATTCAACGAATTATTGATGCTTTATAACTTTTTCTTTTGACAAAAATAAGCTAATTTTGTATTCAAATAAGTTCAGATTTTTTTTTAATGATATTACCTGAAGCATTCATATTCCGTACTAAAAATATTCTTGAAGATGAATTTCCTGCTTTTGAGCAAGCAATTCAGGAAGTTCCTCCTACCAGTGTTCGGGTAAATGATAAATTGGATTTTCGACCATCCGATGAACAAGTTGCCTGGTGCAGCTCAGGTTTTTATTTAAAAGAAAGACCGCTTTTTACGGCAGATCCACTTTTTCATGCCGGATTGTATTATGTTCAGGAAGCCAGTTCCATGTTCTTGTCTCAGGTTGTGAAACAACATTTTTCTGAAGCCAGAACTGTACTTGATTTATGTGCCGCTCCAGGTGGAAAATCTACGCTACTTTCTCAAACATTACCAGAAAGCAGTTTGCTGGTTTGCAACGAAATCATACGTTCGAGAGCATTTATTTTAGCTGAAAATATCATTAAATGGGGAAATCCAAATGTTGTTGTAACCAATAACGAACCAATGGATTTTGATCAGCTTCCCGGATTTTTCGATGCAATTGTAATTGATGCGCCTTGTTCGGGCGAAGGAATGTTCCGCAAAGATCCCGGTGCAATTCAAGAATGGTCGGAATATAATGTTAAATTGTGTGCTGCCCGTCAACGTGAAATTCTGACTTCGGTTTGGGATGCTTTAAAAACAGACGGTGTTCTGGTTTACAGCACCTGTACTTATAATAGAGAAGAAAATGAAGAAAATGTTCGTTGGATATGTGATGAACTTGGTGCAGATTTGCTTAAAATGGAGCTCGGTGGCAATGAGGATATTACAGTAACCGATTTTGGTTACCGCTTTTATCCTCATAAAACTAAAGGTGAAGGTTTTTTCTTATCGGTTTTAAGAAAAAATTCAGATGTAAATCGGACTATTAAACTGAAAAATGATTCAAGAAAAACGTCGAAACCAGTAAACAAAATCAATATTCAGCCGTTATCTCTTCTTGAACCCGAAAGGTGGGAAATTATTTCAGAAAATAATTTCATTAATGCATATGATAAAAACCGATTGAATGATTTTTTACTTTTAAAAAAGCAATTGAGTTGTATGCATTCTGGAATTTTGCTGGGGGAGATAAAGGGGTCTGATTTTATTCCTTCAACATGCAGTGCACTATCGAAGAAACTAAATAAAGAATCCGTTAATGTGGTGGATGTGGATTATCGAAATGCAATTTCGTTTTTAAAGAAAGAAGCAATTCAATTACCCGAATCAGAAAGAGGATATATCTTAATTACGTTTAAAAATCAGCCACTTGGATGGGTTAAAAATGTTGGTAATCGTTGTAATAATCTGTATCCAACTGAATGGAGAATTCGAATGAAGATATAAAATTTTTTTCTGTGAAATAGCTTTTTTCGAGATACAAAAAATAGCTATTTCAATTTTTGAAGAAAGTCCCTTTTTGAAGGGATAAGCTACAATTTTTTTTTAATTTTTTCGTATGAAAGTACTTTTTCTGGGAACAGGGACTTCAACCGGCGTTCCTCAAATTGGTTGCAATTGCAAAGTATGCAAATCGTCCAATCCAAATGATAAACGATTGCGAGCTTCGGTTTTTATCGACAATGATGAAAATCAGATATTAATCGATTGTGGACCTGATCTTAGACAGCAATTGCTTTTGCATAATGTAAATAAAATATCTGCAATATTATTAACCCATGAGCATTATGATCATGTTGGAGGGCTTGACGATGTGCGTCCATTGGGAGTTGCCCAGGTTTATGCCGAAAAAAAAGTGCTTGGAATTATTCGGCGAAATATGCCGTATTGTTTTGGCGATAATCTGTATCCGGGAGTTCCGGCTATTCATTTAAACGAAATAACTGAAGATGGATTTCAGATTGGAAATACTTTGGTTCAACCCATACGGATTATGCATCACAAACTTCCGATTCTTGGATTCAGAATTGGAAATGTTGCTTATCTCACTGATGTAAAAACCATTAATGATAAGGCATTTGAACAACTTCAAAATCTGGATGTTTTAATTCTGAATGCACTCAGGACGAACAGCCATATATCGCATTTGTCGTTGAGCGAAGCGTTAGAAATTGCAGAAAAGATAGGAGCAAGACAGACATATTTTACACATATGAGCCACGATATGGGTTTGCACACTGAAGTGAATCAGCAATTACCAGAGAATGCTCAGTTAGCGTATGATGGGCTATGTATTGATGTAAAAGGTTGACTATTAGTTCAGTAAATAGGATTTTAAGACTACGTTTGTATAAATTTTTAAAAAAATAAAACTAACAAAATATGAGACAGTGTTATTATAGTTCCCCGCAATTTATCCCGAATAATCGGGAGGGGTTAGGGGTAATTTGTCATTTGTTAGTTTAAAGTAAGCAAAATAACAATCAAATTGAGATGAGGGCATTTAAAAAAATAATTATAAGTCTGGCTTTTGGAACACTGTTTTCCTCCTGCACCAGTTTGTTATATACAAGTCTTGATGTTTTGCGTCCTGCAAAAGTAGCTTTTGATATCAATGCAAATAATTTGTTGATTGTCAATAATACAGTTAAACAACCGATAGATTATGGACACAAAACTCAGTTGTTAAACGAAAAACAAAAAAGTGTTCTGATTGCTACTGATAGTTTGGCCATTTTTTGCTTGGGATCATTAACTGAAGAAATGGAAGCTAAAGATTTCTTTCCTTCCGTAAAGTTGATTCCAAATTCAATAAATGAGTCAGTCGGCTTTGAATCAATAACATATATTGATGAAGATAAAGTGAAAAAACTTTGTCTGGAAAACAATTCGAATGTTATTTTATCACTCAATAAAATAAAAGTTAACGATGACTTGAATGAGTATTACATAAATGAAACAAGTACTTATTTATCCGCTTTGGAATTAAAATTTGAAACCAATTGGAGTATTCATTATTTGAATAATAGCAAACCAAGCAGTATTCAGTTTAAAGATACTGTCTATTGGGAATCGGAATCGTATATCCGACGAAAAGCAATGGCTGATTTACCAAAACGAGCAGATGCATTGGTTGATGGAGCATTAAGCGTGGGTCAGAAATCAATTTCTCGTTTTGTACCCTATTGGGAAAAAGTTGACCGCTATTTTTTTTATTCATCCAAAAAACTTATGAAACAAGGAATGGATTCAGTTTATGTGAAAAATTGGAATCCAGCAATCGAATTGTGGAAGCAAGCCTTAAACAAGACAAAAAGCGAACGATTGAAGGCCTATGCAGCCAACAATATTGCCATTGCATACGAAATCTTAGGCGATGTTGATAAAGCATTGGAATTTGCCACCATATCATACTATTCATTTGGCCAACTTAGTTTGGTCGATTATGATTCGTATATTCGGATTTCTGAATACGTAACTGAATTGGCGCAACGAAAGAAAGAAATGAAAATTTTAAAAAAACAACTGGGAAATTAAAAACTCAAAAACTCATATAAATATGTTTACAAAAAATGATGAAGTCAATCTGAAAAACAGAGGAATTTCATTGATTCAAATTCAAAACCAACTGAAATCTTTTCAAGCAGGTTTTCCATTTTTGGAAATACGTTCAGCTGCCGAACTCGACAAAGGGATTGTGCAGGTGGAAGAAAATGATTTAGTTTCATTGTTGAAAGAGTGGGAGCAGTATCTACAATCTGATGCTTCGATTTTGAAATTTGTGCCTGCCTCAGGTGCTGCAAGTCGTATGTTCAAAGATCTTTTTGAATTCATAGAAAGCGAAAATGATGAGCCGGAAAATTCGTTTATGAAGAAATTCTTTTCTGAAATCGAAAAGTTTGCTTTTTATGATGATTTGAATGCAATATGTATAAAAAATAACGCCAAAACTATTGACGAACTAATTGATGGCAAGCTATACAAGACAATTGTTGAAAATCTATTGCTTGAAGTTGGGCTGAATTACGGTTCGTTGCCAAAAGGACTGCTCAAGTTTCATACGTATCCCGACGAAAATCGAACTCCCATGCA
Source organism: Paludibacter sp. (assembly GCA_010365115.1). GTDB lineage: Bacteria > Bacteroidota > Bacteroidia > Bacteroidales > Paludibacteraceae > Paludibacter. The sequence continues at coordinate 9,511 of JAAFGX010000060.1, read as the reverse complement.
GGAACATTTGGTGGAAGGTGCTTTGTACGCAGCGAATGCAACCAACAAAGTAAATATTCATTTCACGGTTTCAAAAGAACACAGGGCTTTGTTCGAAAAACATTTAAATGAATCGTTGGCGGCATTCGAGAAGAAATATGATGTAAGTTATCAGGTTGACTTTTCTGAGCAAAAACCTTCAACAGATACCCTTGCTGCGGATGCAAGTAATCAACCGTTTCGCGATAAAGATGAATTGGTTTTCCGCCCAGGAGGTCATGGAGCGCTTATCGAAAATTTGAATGATCTCAACGGTGATGTGATTTTCATCAAAAACATTGATAACGTTGTGCCCGACTCACTTAAAGAATCAACGGTTACCTACAAAAAAGTAATTGCGGGTTTATTGGTTAATATCCAGAAACAATGTTTTGCATATTTGCAGGAGTTGGAGCATGATTCTATTTCGGAGGCAAAACTGACTATTATCGCCCAATTTTGCGAAGTTAGACTCAATAATCATCATTCGAATATTAAATCACTCTCGCATGAAGAACTGAAAAAATATCTCATCGGTAAATTGAATCGTCCGATTCGGGTTTGTGGAATGGTGAAAAATGTAGGTGAGCCAGGAGGTGGTCCATTTTTAACTGTAAATGCCGATGGAACAGTTTCGCCACAAATTTTGGAAAGTTCTCAAATTAATATTGAAAATGAATCTGACAGAACAATAATGCTACAATCTACTCATTTCAATCCGGTAGATTTGGTTTGTGCTGTGAAAAATTATAAAGGCGAGAAGTTTAATTTAGTAGATTATGTCGATCAAAAAACGGGTTTCATATCGTTAAAATCGAAAAGTGGAAAGGAACTGAAAGCTCTTGAACTTCCAGGACTTTGGAATGGTGCCATGAGCGATTGGAATACCATTTTTGTAGAAGTTCCTATAGAAACTTTCAACCCAGTAAAAACGGTGAATGATTTATTGCGACCCGAACATCAGTAAGAAGTTTAGAGTAGCCCCCTAAATCCGCCTTTCGGGGGATTTAGGGGGCTGCTAATTTTACACTATCAATTTTTTGAATCGAATTCGTTTTGGACCTTCCTCACCCAAGCGCATTTTTTTGTTTTCTTCATATTCGGAATACGAACCTTCAAATACGAATATTTCCGAATTGCCTTCAAAAGCAATAATGTGTGTGCAAATACGATCCAGGAACCAGCGGTCGTGACTGATAACTACTGCGCAACCTGCAAAAGCTTCCAACCCTTCTTCTAAGGCACGTAAGGTATTTACGTCAATATCATTCGTTGGCTCATCGAGAAGCAACACATTGGCTTCCGATTTGAGCGTAATTGCCAAATGTAAGCGGTTTCGCTCTCCACCCGATAAAATACCGCAGAGTTTTTCCTGATCACCACCGGCAAAGTTGAAACGTGATAAATAAGCACGTGCATTGATTTCTTTTCCGCCAACGCGGATAAATTCTGTTCCTCCCGAAACTACCTGATAAACTGTTTTCTCAGGATCAATATCGGCATGGCTTTGATCTACATAACCAATCTTTACAGTTTCACCCACTTCGAATGTTCCTTTATCGGCTTTTACAATTTCCATCATTAGACGAAACAGTGTTGTTTTTCCAGCACCATTTGGCCCTATAATACCAACAATGCCGTTTGGTGGTAACATGAAATTAAGATTTTCGAATAATAATTTGTCGCCAAATGCTTTGGAAACATCAATGGCTTCCACCACTTTATTTCCCAACCGTGGACCGTTAGGGATAAATATTTCCAGTTTCTCTTCTTTTTCTTTTTGATCTTCGTTTATCAGGCGATCATATGCTTCCAAACGTGCTTTTCCTTTTGCGTGGCGGGCTTTTGGAGCCATACGCACCCATTCTAGTTCGCGCTCTAATGTTTTGCGGCGTTTGCTGGCTTGCTTTTCTTCACCTGCCATACGAGCCGTTTTTTGTTCGAGCCACGAAGTATAATTTCCTTTCCATGGAATTCCTTCGCCGCGGTCGAGTTCCAGAATCCAACCCGAAACATTATCGAGGAAGTAACGGTCGTGAGTAATAGCAATTACTGTTCCTGCATATTGTTGTAGGTAATGTTCCAACCATTCCACCGATTCGGCGTCTAAATGGTTGGTAGGCTCATCGAGCAATAAAATATCGGGTTGACGAAGCAATAAACGGCACAAAGCCACACGGCGCAACTCACCTCCCGAAAGATTCTTCACGATTGCTTCTTCAGGCGGACAACGCAATGCATCCATAGCTCGTTCCAGTTTATTGTCCAGATTCCATGCATCGGCATGATCCAGTAATTCCTGCAATTCACCCTGGCGGGCAATAAGTTTGTCGAAATCAGCATCCGGCTCTGCAAATTGTTCGTTGATACTTTCGTATTCTGCAAGCATATCCACAATTTCCTGCACTCCTTCCTGCACAATTTCCTTCACCGTTTTTGTTGGGTCTAAATGTGGTTCCTGTTCAAGGTAACCAACCGAATAACCAGGTGAGAAAACGACTTCGCCCATGTAATTTTTTTCAACTCCAGCAATGATTTTCAACAAAGTGGATTTACCCGAACCGTTCAATCCGATAATTCCAATTTTTGCTCCGTAGAAAAATGAAAGATAGATGTTGTTCAATACCTTTTTTTGTGGTGTAAATGCCTTGCTGACACCCACCATCGAGAAAATAACTTTTTTATCGTCGGCCATAAAATTAATTCATAATTTTTAATTCATAATTCATAATTGGATTGCAAAGATACAAAGAAAGAGGGAATTTGGAAATTGCAAATAAAAAAGTAAAAGGATGACTTCAAGCCATCCTTTTTCTGAGTTATTCTATTTGAGTGAGAATAAGAATAATCTATTTTCGTTCCAACACGAATATCATGTATTTCTTTTCGTTTTCGAATTTAACGGGATCAATTGAAGCAACTTCCTTGGTGATTTTGTAATCAATTCCGTCGCGTAATTCTTGGGTAAGATGATACCAAAAACCTTGTTTGTAGCGAAATTTATCGAATGCAAAATTTTTAATAGGGAATATAAATCGATCCACATAAAGTCTTAAAAACCTGAGCATAGGAAGTATATTGGGTGTAATATCTTTCTGGTAAACGATTTTCCAGTTCGATTTTTCAATGTTTTCAATAAAATCTGTTAGCAAGTGCGACGATTTGTTGATGCCATCGTTGTGAAGGCGAAAATAATCGGTAATAATCCATTTTGCACCAGGATCGGTAATTGCATTGATTTTTTTTAGACCTTTTTCCAGATTTATGTATTGAAACGACTCGGAATTGATAACCGTTTTGTATTTTTTAGTTTCGGCAACATCTTCGAACTTGCAATTGTGAACCGGAATGGTTTTGTATTTGTTTTGAATATGTCTTATCTGGTTTTTATTAGGAGTTAAGGCTTCTACCTTGAATTTTTGTTCAGTAAGGATAGCTGAAAGTCCACCCATTCCACATCCAACATCCAGTATAAATCCTTCTTTATCAGTAATTAAATCAACAATGTTTTGTGCATATTTTATCTGTGCTTCTTCTATCGACTTTATTGAGATTGTCTCTGGTTCAATGCTTGTATCCTCAAAATAACCATAATGTAACATGTCATTTTTAAGAATCTTAGAATACAAATTTAGTTCTAAGTCGCTTTTTGATTTGTCATACTTTCCATCTTTCTTTTTTAAATTGTTGGCGTGCATCCATTTTACCGGATTCAAAAGTTGAAGATATTTCTTTTTCATGAATTGTTTGTTAATAAATTTATTGCTTTATTCTATTTTTAAAAAGAAATTTAAATTTGGGTTCTTTAAAAAACAGATTGCAAAGATACAATTAATGAAGGAACATAAAAGGGGAAGGAACTTAAAATATAACCAATACGCAATTAATAAAAATATTACAAGAAATCAAACATTTAATCAATTGACGAAAACACTTTATATTTTGCCCTTACTTATGTAGCTGATTTTTTACGAAAAACCACAATCCTTTTTATTTTAAGATATTTTGTCCACTGAAGAAGATTCATCAAGATGGTTCTCAGGATCTTCAATTATATCGTTTTTGGCTTTCGTGTGATTCATAAGACCAAACATCATTATAAATGCGGTTAATAAAATTATCTGGATTATTAATGATTTGTTGACGATTGAAATTTGCTGACTTATAGGGATGCTTAAAAAAAGTAATATTGTAATTAAACCGCGCGGTGCAATAAACAGTAATGGACTGCATGGTAACTTGATTATTTTTAATAATATAAATCTGACAAGAAATAAACTGACTGTAATAACCACAGCCCAACTAATTGTATCAGAATTAATAAGATCTGATGTTTCAATCATATACCCAAAAAGTAAGAAAAATAATGCACGAATTAAGAATGTACTCTCAATTATAAGTTCTTTGAATTTTTGAACTTCTTTGTTTAATATTTCCGGTTGTAGTTTTCTAATTAATTTGAATTTTTTAAGCTCTTCAAGATTCCCAATAAACAAACCAAATAATAAAATAAATACCAATGAAGGAAGATGATAAATTTTTGAGATTGAATATATTAAAATAATTAATATTACAATGGGCGTAAATTTGACATTATGTTTTATGTTTTTTAACAATAAGGCAAGGCCTACTGTAGATGCAAAGGATAAAACTATAATAATGATGAGTTGTAAAAAGAAATTACCAAAAGTAATCAAACCAATATTATCATTTAAAATAATAAAATTAAAGAGTATAACTCCAAAAATGTCTGACAAACTACTCTCGTAGGTAATAAATTCTCTTTTTTCGGTTATTAAATTTCGTGCACTTGGAATTGCAATTGCACTACTAATAATCGCTAGCGGAATGGCATTAATTAAACCTTGTCTAAAAGTGGTGCCTCCAAAATAATAAAAAGCATATGCAATTCCTAAACACATTAAAATTAATGAAAAAAAAGCCATAAATGAAGACTTTCCGATAATTTTAAATTTTGATTTATTTAACTCTAATTCCAAAGAGCCTTCCAACACGATTAATATCAACCCAATAGTACCTAAAATGGTCAGTACTGGCATTAAATCAGGAATTGAAATTTTAAGCAAGTTAGTAGCCAGTTTTACACCCCATCCCAAAATTAATAATAATATTACAGACGGTATTTTAGTTCTGGATGAACTAATATCAAAGATGTATGCAAATAACAACAGCAAGCAAATAGTAATAATTATGCTCATATTTTCTTTGTTTCAATTGAAAAAAACATTTAATAAATCTCAGTGATAAACAATTGCTAATCAATTCAGGTGATTTTTAAATTCAAAATTTATGTTGCAAAGATACAAACTCTTTATAAAAATAAATGTATTTGTCATTCTTCGAGTAACTTTTTGATGTCAATATCATTTCCATACAATACCATTGTATCCCCTTTCTCTAATACTGTTTTGGCGGTTATTACACCCTGTACATTTGAAACTTTTCGGGGAATACCAATCAGATTTGTTTCTTGTGTTTCTTTAATCGTTGTTAACACGAGCACATTATAGTTTTTTATCAACGCAACTTGTTCCAATGATTTGCCTATAAATTTATCAGGCACAGTGGCCTCAATTATACTATATCCTTTTGATAATTCGAAAGAATCTATTAAATGACTGGTTGTGAGTTTTTTCAACCATCTCTCAGCCGATTCTTCTTCGGGTCGTAAAATTTCATTAATCCCCATTGCTTCGAGTACAGTTTCATGTAATAATGAAATTGATCGGCTTATTAATCGTGGAACATTATACTTTTTCATCAAAGCAGTAGTCATTATATTACTACCTATATCCTCGCCAATGCAGACCATTACCACGTCGGTGTTTTTTAATGGAAGGCTTTCCATAGCTTGATGGTCAGTGCTATCCAGGCAGATGGAATAGGATATTTTATCTTTAATGGCATCCACCTTTTTCATATCTTTATCAACGCCAATTACTTCTTGCCCTAAATTTGTAAGTTTCGTGGCAATAGAAGATCCAAAGTTACCAAGGCCAATAATTATGTATTTCATTGTATGTATTTTAGTTGATTAATATTTCTTCAGTAGGATAACGGTATTTATGATGAGCAAGTTTTTTGAAAAACGCAATTAATACGGTTAGCATACTTACTCTTCCAATAAACATGGTAATAATTATAATAAATTTACTTGGATTACTAAGGCTTGCAGTAATTCCTCTGCTTAGACCTACTGTTCCAAATGCAGAAATACATTCAAAACTTATATTCAATAATCCGATTTTTGGTTCGAACATGCTGATGGAAAATATTGAAATAAATATTACTAATATGGACAGTGTAATAATTGCAAATGCTCTATTGACTGAGTTTTGAGCAATTTCGCTTTTAAACACTTCAATTCTAGGCTTTCCTTTTGCCAGACTTAAAAAATTGAGAAAAGCTAATGCAAAAGTACTAGTTTTTATACCTCCGCCGGTAGAACCAGGCGAAGCTCCAATCCACATTAGAATGAGCATTATTAAAGTTGTAGGTATGGCAAGTAATGATGTGTCCACCGTATTAAAGCCGGCTGTTCTGGCTGTTACCGATCCAAAAAATGCTGTAATTATTTTACCCCAAAAACCGTGTTCAGCTAAGGTGTTGTTGTATTCGAAAACATAAAACAAACTTGTTCCCATTACAATGAGTATCGACGTTGTAGCTAAAACAATTCGTGAATTTACATTGATAATTTTGGGCTGATGGTTGAATTGTTTTTGCAAAATTGAATTAAAAAAGATGTTTTTTATAAATTTTTTGACAAAATTTAATAAATTAAACACAATTGGGAATCCTATTCCACCAAGTATGATTAGAAATGAAATGATTAAATGAATAGGATAATTAAACCGATAGGCAGGATCGTAAAAGCTATTTTGTAAAGTAGAAAAACCGGCATTGCAAAACCCGGATATTGAATGAAAAATTGAAAAGAATGTCCGATCAAAAACAGATGGAATTGTTTCTATGTCAATGCTTTGAAATATCAACAATGCACCAATTGCTTCAATTATTAAAGTGATAAGAATGATTTTTTTTAGCGTATCAAAAACTTCTCCTATTTTTTCGGTATTGGTCATTGCACTGAGCAGTAATTGGTTTTCGTATGACGATCCTGCTTTGAAAAAAAAACTGAAATAGCTGGTAAATGTCATAATTCCAATGCCACCTAGCTGTATTAACAGCAGAATAATATATCGCCCAAATTCTGTAAAATAACTTCCCGTATCCACTACTACTAGACCTGTAACGCATACTGCGCTTGTGGAAGTAAACAGAGCATCGATGAACGAAATATTTGTATATGTTGCCTTTGGTAATAAAAGCAATCCACAACCAACGGCAATAATAAATAAAAAACTCAAAATGAAAAGTTGGGCAGGATTAATCATTATACGTTTGAAATCGAATGTTGTAGACGATAATTCTCGAATAAAAATTAAAAACAGAGCGATGAAAACCCATATTCTTTCTTTTAAAAACAACATAAATGAAAAATGATTTTTAATCAACATTTCTAAATCAATAAAAACCAATATCAGAATATAGAGTACTAATAAAAGATCGATAAGAATGACATTCAGTTTCGGGCGGGGATTTTTAAAAAAATATCTGGACAAAATTGAAATAACTCCAATGCACATCGCACAAAGATAAATGAATTGAAAAGTTTCCCATTTATAGAGTGGGTGCTCGAAACCCAAATCGGCAATTACAGCAAATATGCCAAAAATGCTTACGACAAAAGGTAGTAGTTTTATGATGATTACTATATTTTTCATTTTCTATGTCCGCATTTTATCTGTATCCACTTTTAGGAATGTAATGCAATTGCATTTAGAAGAAACAAATATTGATTTCTGTTGAAGCCTTGAATTGAAAATAAATGTATTACTTTTTTTATAACTTTTATTAATTGGTTATTGTTTACAAAGGTTGTGAAAATATATCAATTTATAATCAATTATATTCCCTATTTTACAATTAAAGAAAATTATTGAAAGTTTTAAATATAGAATTTGATATCCAGTATGATAAATAACTCGAAGATTATACTAAAATATTCTTAATAAAAATAAATTATTGATGAAACTCATGCAACATTCTTAAATAATATCGCATCCTTACATTATGTAATGTTTAAATAAAAATCTTATTATGAAAAAAACTAATTTTATCGCATTGGCACTTTCATGTATTTTATTTATTAGCTGTGAATCAGCCGGAGGTGATTTATCGCTTGAATCGTCATCAAAATTTAGTGGTGATATTTCAGGATCTGGTGGAGGTGAACTACAAGCAGGAGTTATAACTGCTGGTGAATGGAATGATTTGGATAATTGGATGTTTCTGGATAGTTTATTGAAAGACAATAACTTTTTCAAAGTATCTTCCTATTGGGGTTTTTATAGAAATCATAGAATTTCAGTTCAGGTGAATGATGCATCGAATCATCCGGTTGTTGATGCAATCGTATTGTTGAAAAGAGATGGTTCTGACATTTGGTCGGCAAGGACAGGTAATTCAGGTAAAGCAGAACTGTGGGTCGATTTATACCAAAAAAGTGAAGAAATCGATAGCACAAAATTGCAACTTGTGGTTGGGAACACCATTATATCATCAGTGAAAACATTTTATGGAGGTGTAAATGTTATTACTTTAGCCAACAATTTAGCCACATCGAAAAATGTAGAATTGGCATTTGTGGTTGATGCAACCGGTTCAATGGGTGACGAACTTGAATTTTTGAAAACAGAATTACTAGATGTGATAAATCGTACAAAAACGAATAATCCAACATTGAATATTCTAACCGGATCTGTTTTTTATCGCGACAAAGGTGATGATTATGTTACTCGTATTTCTAATTTCAATACAAATATTCAAACCACACTAAATTTTATAAAAGATCAAAAAGCTTCGGGTGGTGGAGATTTCCCCGAAGCAGTTCATACAGCTTTGGACAAAGCCATAAACGAGTTGCAATGGTCAACGTTTGCGCACACCCGATTATTGTTTTTAGTACTTGATGCACCACCACATTACGAACCGGATATTGTCTCCAACTTACAAGTTCAAATAAAGAAGGCAAGTGAGAAAGGAATCAAAATTATACCCATCACAGCCAGTGGAATTGATAAGGATACTGAATTTTTAATGCGTTTTATGGCTGTAACCACCAATGGAACATACGTGTTTATTACCAACGACAGTGGGGTAGGGAACGAACATTTAACGGCAACTGTTGGAAAGTATGAGGTGGAAAAACTGAATGATTTAATGGTGAGATTAATAAATAAATATGTGAAATAATATAGTTTTGGCAAATAATCTCAAAATTTCACACTAAATTCAGAGATTTCTTGCCAAACTTTTGGCTCTATAACGAATAAGGTGGGTAATCAATTTTTCCTTATTCACTGATTTGATTTATTTTGTTCAAATTAGACTCCAGAGGAGTCATCTG
>JAAFGX010000059.1 GCA_010365115.1 Paludibacter sp. | reverse complement strand
CAATTGGAAGTAACGGAGGACAAAAAATTGCTGCTAGAACAGTAAAAATAAACTCTCCACTCGGATCGGTATATTTGAAAGGATTACCATAACAGTACCCATACCTATTATAATTCAGCCAATTACCTGGAGCTTGCACATAAGGGTCAGGCGAGAAAAACATAGCCGTCAACGGATCATAAACTCGCCCGTTCATGTTAATTATACCAAAGGCATCCAAGTGTTCGTGTCCAGTGTAGCCACGGTTAACTATCCATGTTGTTCGGTTATCTTTCTGTGTCCAGTCAGTAGGGTTGCGTCTTGCTCCCCAGGGGTCGTAAGCGTAGCGTTCTACTACATTTCCGCTTGCATCCGTTAATGCAATAAGCGAACCCTGATAATCGGAATAGGTATAAAGCAGGCTATCTACGCCATTATTCTGTATCAGAATGGCACCGCTAAGATAGTTTTATAGAAACAGATGAAAACACCAGCTTCTATAAAACATAATTTATTCTGTTCTATTGTTATTTAAAATCTTATTGACTTATCAACATGTCTGATACATTACCACTCACGACCAACTGTGTTCTATTTTAATTCTTTTAAATAGTTATTAAAATCACTACTATTTTTAATAGGTTTATCCAGATACATTAAAGACTCTTTTGGTTCATTCATATTTACTAGAACCAAAAAATTCTCACCTTCTTTAAATGGTTTGTTCGTTTTAAAATTATTGTCTGATAAATTTGGAGATAAACAATTAGTCTCAGTTCGACCTTGGCTACAATGATAGTCAATTCCATTTATAGTAATTTTGAAATGTAAGCTACTTATAAAATTACCTCCAGTAATATACGATGTGCCCTCAATAGTTCCTATTAAAAAGTCCTTATTATTTTCTAACAGTTCTATCTTTTTCTGAACTTCGGTTATGTATTTGTCCTGATTAAAATAAGAGTTATTTATTATTACAACCAAAACAATTAAAAGTATTAATATTATAGATTTTTTCATAATTTTTCATATTGTTTAAATTTAATACATAATTTTAACGTCTTGTATTTGTAATTCTAATTGCTGGACTTGGCAATATTGAATTTGGTATATATATAGGATTATTTAAATTATAATTATTGGGATGATATATATTACTGATCCAGATATTCTGTTGTAATTCAAATCTCATTGACCAATTAGTAAAAAATGAATTTTTAGCAATAAAATCATTATAATTTACATTTCTTTTTAAATTATAATCATCGCTAAGTTGATTAACTCTCATTGTTCTTGCATCATTAAATTCCATATTGGTCTGAACTCCAGCTTGGATTGAAGTTTGTAACCAAGGCATTTGATACCAAGGTTTACCTACACCCAGATAGTTTTCAAAACCCTCTTTAAAGCTACCTCCGGTCCATAAACTGGCACTTAAGTTAACAAACAAAGATGTAAAATTGTTGGCAATTACATTGTTAAGTACGCTTTTTAAAACTTCATTACCAATTCCTTTTGTAATAGCATTTGATACTCCTGATCCAAAAGGAGCAAACATAAATGCAAGACCAGCCTGCTGAGTTATTGTACCAAGATTGTCTTTAAACCTATCAGTCTTTCCCGTCAAAATTAGACTATTTAAGTACTCCCCGCCATAACTACCAATAAGACTACCAATTGGACCTAAATAATATGTACTAGTTGCTTGAACACCACCAACAGCATACAAACCAATGCCTTTAACTAAACCTGCACCAAAATTATTATTTGATATATCCTGCCAACTATTTGCAAGATTTATAGCACCAGATACATCCATCAGAATTCCTAAAGGTATTAACGGAGGACAAAAAATTGCTGCTAGAACAGTAAAAATAAACTCCCCACTCGGATCGGTATACTTAAACGGATTCCCAAAACAATACCCATATCGGTTATAATTCAACCAATCACCCGGTGCTTGCACGTAAGGGTCAGGACTGAAGAACATGGCTGTGTAAGGATCATAAACCCGACCGTTCATGTTGATAATGCCAAAGGCATCAATGTGTTCGTGACCTGTATAACCTCGGTTAATAACCCAACTTGTACGACTGTCCTTTTCATTCCAGTTCGTAGGATTCCGGCGTGCACCCCAAGGGTCGTAAGCAAATCGCCCTATTTCTGTAGTAACACCATTAACCGTTTTGGTCAATATATTTCCATTTGCATTCGTTAATGCAATAAGCGAACCCTGCGCATCGGAGTAAGTATAAAGCAAACTATCTACTCCGTTATTCTGTATCAGAATGGCACCGCTAAGATAATGGATTTTTCGGATATTTGTTCCAACAATTTCTTCTTCGTAATCTCCTACATAATATCGTGTCAATGTGGGAGCTCCCTGTGATTTTCCATTAGCATAATAAACCGACATTCGCCGTTGATCATCCACCCCGTAGGTGAGTTCATAATCTTTTATGCCTTCATGGAGCGTTGCTATTTTCTTAAAGTCGGTGTATGTTACTGTTAGGTCTGTTTGTGGAAACGGACTTGCTGGAACGCCTCCGATAGCTGACAGTGCATGGGGCCCGATAGCAGAGTTAATTGGTGGATCGGGTCTGCCGGTTGTTGTCCCATTTGGATTTTTGCCGCCATAATACATCGTAAACGCACCCAAATCCGATTTTTGGTTAATATTGCCGTTCGCATCAAAACTCATGGAGTTATAGGTAGTTGTGCCGTTACGCGTAACATCCCAGTTTGTAAGGCGGTTTTGAGGATCATACCCGAAATCCTCTTGTTGGATGTTGTCCGGGTCCAGGTTATCCTTGCGCCACGAGAGGTTATTTTTGGAATCGTAACCGTAGGTATAATCGATCACACCGTTAGCCTTTATGGAGGTTTTCAAGTGATTAATTGGATCATATACATACTTTGTTTCTTTTGCACCTTTAAATATACTGGTGGCCTGCCCCAATGCATTTTCGGTATTGGCTTTCCATATTGAACGACCGGATCCTACTTCATCCCGTACTTCCTTCAGATTACTGTACTGGTCATACGTATTTACGGTATAATAGCCCGATGGATATGTTTCTTTCTTTAACCTTCCCAGGGCATCGTAGTCTTTGCCGGAAATAAAGGTTTTAGTTGTTCCATTGGCAGTAATATCCTCGGTTACTTTGGTCACCCTGTCAAGGGCATCGAATTCGAAAGTTTGCGTGTTCTTATTCGGAATTGAAATACTGTTCACACGGCTTTTATTGTTCGTGTCATAGGTATAGGTAGTCATCTCGTTGTTCCTGTTAATTGTAAGCAAACGACCAAAAGCATCATAATTATTCGTTGTTTCAATACTGTCCTTGTTCATGTGTATTAGTTGAACCTGTTTGGTCAGTTCGCCCCAGCCGTTATATTCCGTCCGTACTGTTCCACCATCCGGGTCAACCAAAAGGGTACGTTTGCCTTGCAGGTTGTAGGTCATGGTAATGGGTAGCCCGCCATCGGGTGTAGAAGTTTTGGTCAGTCCCGATGGGTAATAAGCAAAGTTTACTTTTTTGCTGTTCACCGTACTGCTCATTGTTTGTCCGGCTGCATTGGTCACGGTTTCGGAAGTGCCTTCGGGCGAAGTTACCGTCGCTTTTAATTTGTCGTACACCGACGTGGTTGTCCCTATGGGAGTTGTTACCGATGAAACATAACCATAAGCAGGATGATAAGCATAAGTAGCCCATGCTTTGGTATCACCTTCAAAATAAGGTTCGGAAACCCGATTCACTTTTCCTTTGTTGACACCGAAAGTATTATATTCAGTAGTTACCGATATTTTTTTTCCACTTAACCCGTAGGTATCTTTCTGAATTTCTCGTCCCAGTACATCGTACCACACGGTTACGGGTGCACTGCCCGAAGCTTCGCTGTAGGTATAATACTTTGCCCCACTCACTCCGCCGGTTCCTGCCCATTGTACAACAGCTGTTTTACGGTTGCCATCAGGGTAGCGTGTTTCCACTAAGTCGCCCCGGCTGTTGTAACTATAAGTGGTAGTTCGTGCTTTACCGCCTATGGTAGTGGTCTCAGATTTTAATTGCCCTAAGATACCATCGCCCCAATCGTAAGTGGTAGTTTCGCTTAAGGCATTGGTTTTACTGGCAATAAATCGTCCCGAAGTGGTATAAATTACGCTCGAACCTCGGGTTATTTCAGCCCCCGTTTGATCTTTTGCTTTTACTGCTATATTTCGCATATGCCCCCATGCATCAGGATTGCTATATTCGGTGCTGACTGCATATTGCGGTTTATCCGAATCGGTGGTTTCGGTGCTCTTAATTACCTTGAAGCCATTATACTCATAGGTATGAGCTATAACTATAGTATCCGAACCTCCGTTTTGGGTACGAGTTGTGGTTACTGTTGCAGGCAGGTAGGGGAACAAACAACCTCCCGGTCCTGTAAAAGTATTCACTACCTTGGTGGTTAAATCTATAATGTTAGTTGCAGAATCCTTTACTTCGGCAGTTTGTGTAATGGTTGGATAGGAATCGTAATTAATCTTTGTGGTTTGTACAACTTCTTTTAGCTTATCAAAATTCCATTGTGCCGTTACTATAGGTATAAATCGTTTTTTAGACGGATCAATCACCCTCACCCCATTGTACTGTTTCGATTTGGAAATAACAAGATCATTAGCCGTACTCACAGTTTGATCTTTAAGATTTACACCATAATAAGTCGGTTCTATTTCGTAATTACTAACCATCTTGGCATTCTTGGTTGTATTAACGGCAGTAACAGTGGAGAATCCCAAAAATCCTTTCCCTTCAACATGCACTTTTGGTTTTTCGAAGGTATAGGCAGTGGTACTTTCATCCGGTTCCGTTTGTGTATCCACTACCAAAATAGGGGCTTTCAAGTTCCGAACCACCCCGGTTGTTGCCGTTTGGTCGTAAGCCGAAAAGTTTTTATAAGTAAAACTATTGGTTTGCCCCATACCATTGGTAATACTTGTTACTGTATTCCGTCGGGTAGCATTGGGCATGGTAAAAGCAGAATACTCATACGTGGTATACGAACTTGTAACATCGTAACATTCATCAATAGGTGGTGCAATTGAATTTACTACCGGTTCTGAAACACCTGTAACTAATTGAGGAGTTTGTAAGCCGCCACCACCACCTTCGGGGCAAATAGTCTCAGTATAAGTATGAATAGTGGAAGACGGGAAAACCAAATCCGCTATGCCATCACCGTTGATATCGGATACAAATGCCGTTTTTTCGTTCAAACGGCAGTTTAACTGAGTAGTTTTTTCCCACTGGAAATTGAGGTCTCCCAGATTTTTATAAAAATGCCAGTTTGTTACAATACTGTTGTTAGCAAGCGTAACTTCATCCCCCTGAATGAAATCCACCAAACCGTCACCATTGTAGTCAATCGGGTACATTTGATACTTTTCTTCGGGATTGCCTAGGCTGTTTGCCGGATTTGCAACTAAGTATAGATTATTTGATTTATTTTTAAAAGACCAAACAAAACTATTAACACCTCCATTATATCCTACTTGCATTAATGTTTCTGGTAATCCATCACCATTATAATCTAAAGTATATCTATATCCTGTTGGGTCACTGAGATTTTCCGGAGGAAAAGAAATAAATTCTGTATAAAAATTTATATAATTATTATCATAACTCGCATCAGCTTCTGGAAAATGCGATATTCTATTGTATGCAACCTTTCCTACTACATCCATTTTTCCATCAGCATCAAAATCTGCGATTCTAAAATCCTCAAACGCATTGTCGTCGTTATAAGTTACATCATATACTTTTGTCAAACCGGTTGCACTTCCTGTAAAAACGGCATATCCGGCTCTTTTATCGTTCCATCCCATAAAACCATCAAAATGGTATCCAAATACCATTACAACATCGGGGTAGTTATCATTATTTACATTGGTGGTGAAAATTTCGTATTTGCGGTCTTCGTTGTATCCCTGATGATTATTTTCCAGATTAAAATTAACTCCGGGAAGAATTTCGCACAATGTATTGTTTGATAGACCCAATACCACCAGCCAATCTTTCTTATACAGTACTATTTCATCCTTGCCATCGTTGTTGATATCACCTGTGGTTAGCGTGGGTTTAAGATCATCGTAAGGACAAAAATAATAGCAACCAGCAACACTTGAGTTAAATTGTTTGTTAGCAGAATTAAACAACCGTACAAGGACATGCCCTTTGTTTCCTTCACTATCACAATTTGACCCCGGCCACAGTTCAATTCTATCGGCATATCCATCACCATTCACATCCGCACTATAAACAGAGCCTCCATTTTGCGCTAAATTCTTATCCGGATTGTCTCCAACATTAACCTTCTGGATAGTACTATTATCCGTACCCCAATTTATTACCGTCTCATTTACTTTTGAATTATCCCGGGCTGTTGTCGAAACTATATCCAACCGATTGTCAGAAGTTGATTTATAGGTGAACCCAACTGTATTTAATACGGTTGTTCCCGATTTTGTGGTTATCGCAGTCAGCAATTTAGTATGCGAAATCAGGAAATCCGATATATAAGACTTTTTTGCAACCTGTAAAGTGTAGTTGTAAGCAAATTCCACCGATTGTCCTGCGTAATTAATACTTGAAAGATATTGTCCAGAACTGGAATAAGTATAGCTTATCGAATTCCCGTACGTATCGGTTACTTTATTTAGTTTCCAACCCAATATCTTACCGCCACCGGCTGCACTCATTAATCTGGAGTTGGTCGTTACACCATATTCCATTGTTTTTCCATCTACTGTCGTCAGAATAAATCCCCAATTTGTAAATACTACTTTCGAGTAGTTCTCTACTTCGGTGGCATAGGTTGCATTATTCGTAAATGGCGTGCCTGAAATCCAAATCAATCGTTGCCCATCAATATAAAGGGCATCGCTCTCCAACGAAACCGGAACGTTAGTATTATCGTAATAGATACTTTTACCTCCACGCGTAATGGCAGATACAGCGGAAAGTTCCCAACTTTGTCCGAGAGTTCCAAAGCCACCCTGGCTATTATAAGCAATAGAAACCTGCGGTTGCATACCGTTTATTCCTGTGGGCACTTCAATAGGAATCTGATAAGAGGCAGCACCTGTAGGGCTTACCGATACACTGCCGGGAATACTCCCCACAACGAATCCCTGCGAAGCATTTTGAACAATTTCACCATTAGCATCGGCATACGTGTTGGATGTTGGAGGAAACAGTAATCCTGCATCTATTTTAGCACTGAAAGTATTTGTACCTGAAGCCGAATATGTAAATCCCGGTTTCAGCGACACATAATCACGGGCTACATACGATTTTGGTGCGCCATTTTCATTGCCTTGTAAGGTGTAATTTGTCTGTGGAGCTGTTTGCGCCCAGCCTACAGTTGTCCACACACTGAGTAATAATAAAAGAAACCTCACCCCTAACCCCTCTCCCAAGTGAGAGGGGAAATGTATGTAGGATTTTGAAAGTTGTTTGTATTTGATTTGCATAGTTGTAATTATTGAAGTTATTGAAGTAGAATAAAAGGACAAAAAGCCGTTCAGAATTGGTATCTGAATAGTTGATCGATAAAACCAACAGTATTTTTTTTAAACAACAACTTTTCCAAAGTTCGGAACTTTGGAAAAGTTGTTTCTTCTTTTTTATTTTTGGTTTTTTTCCAACTGTTCAATCCGCTTCTGTTGTTCAATCATATACAACGTCAACTCTTCAATCTTCTGCAGTAACTTATTTTGCATTTCGCCCATATTCATGCCGTTTTTACTTACTTCGGTAGCCGAAGGTATCTCTGGTAAATGGCTGTTGGTTTTTACAAATTGCTCTACCTGACTAAGCGGCATAAGGTTATAGGAAGGATGGAAAACAAAGTCGGCAAGAGGAATACTTAAATCGATGATAACTTCTTCAGCATGGATTTTACCTTTAACGGTAAGCATTTGATCGGGAGCAGGAGTACCTATTCCAATTCTTCCTTCGGGCGTAATGCACATTCTTTCAATTAAATCAGTTGTTCCGGTATTTGTCCCAATAGGATTAGTGTAAAATGCAAGACCTGTTTTTTGAACTGCAGATACATTATTCTGATAGCAATTAAAACGTAATGCTGATATTCGAGCACCTATTTGATCCACCGACATATCCCTGTATCCTGTAAAATCAATATTATATTGTGCTGATAATGCTCCTATAGGCACTGTCAGATTACCTGTGTCTCCTATTTTACCAATTCTTATCCCTTCGCCACTTACTGCCGCTACATGCAATTTCGATGTAGGTGTTGGGGTGCCAATTCCTATTTTTCCACCATTAGGGTCAATCGTAAATAATGGACTTGTAAAAGATGCATCACTTGAAGTACCTGTTCCTATCCCAAAAGTGCTACTATTATATACTGTCCCAATTGACCACGGTATTATCCCTTGTCTTATCAGGTTTATATATTGACCGCTGGAAGCAGGTTTCGTTATGACTAGATTTCCATTATAGGCATTATCCGAAGGGATTCCGCTAGGTGTAATTAACATGCGACCTATTACTGCTTGGTCGCCGCTGGTTTTAAATACTTGTGCATTAACAGTACACAATAATCCTAACATAAGTGTTATATATAGTATTTTTTTCATTTTTATTTAGCTTTTATAGATGTTGGTTTTTATTTTAATCTTATTTTTATTTAATCTTTGATAACTTAAGTGCTTGTTTTATTTGTTCAATATCATCTCTCATAGCACTGTTTTCTTGATGCAGTTGCTCTATTTGACCCTGCTGTTCTTTCATAGCTTCAACTAAAAAGGGAATCAATGCCTGATAGTTTACAAATTTTATTCCTGCTACATTTGTAGCTACCGCCTCGGGGACAACCGTTTCAACTTCCTGTGCAAGGAAACCACTCTTTTTTTCATTTGCAAATTTATTTTTTGCTTCAGAATCTTTCGAAGCATTTTCATTGTTCCTTTTATGATAATACTCTACTCCTCGCAATTTTAGCATTTTTGATAATGCTGAGTTAATGGTACTGATTTGTTCTTTTTTTGTAGAATCACTAACTTGAAAATAATACCCTTCCCCATCAATATATGCAATTATAGCCTGATGGAAATCAGTACCTGAGCCTTCCATATTATCTTCATCACAGAAGTTAACTAGATTGTCATCACCGGGACTCCAAATAACTACTTTATCACCATCCATATATAAACCACCACTTTCGTTATTTCCTGCTTCAATTAGAGTTCCTTTATCATAAGGAGTTCCGAAAGATGTACCTAACGCTTGTCCATATTGACCTGTTGCACTAGATCCAACTACATTAAGGGTTGCTCCAAGTTTAACAGTATTTGCATCTGTAATGGTAACCTGAGCATTTAGTCCAATTGTTATTAATAATCCAATGACCAAAATTGAAAGTTTAATTGTTTTCATAAATTTTTAATTGTTTGATTGTATATTTTTTAATTATCTTTATTTACTGTCAACTGTCTATGTCAACAATCCATTAATTTTTCACTATTTTAAACTCCTTCATTTTCTCTCCTGCCATTACCCTGAGGATATAATACGCCACCGGATAGGCCGACATATTGATAGGCGTAGTACCCTGTTCCACTTTCTTGTTTTGCAACTGTTTGCCATCGGCGTTGTAGAGTATAATCCGCAGTTCGTCTTTGTCATCACCTCCGGTAATGTCTACAGCTAAAGCGCCTTTGGTAGGATTGGGGAAAACTTTAATGGTGCGTTCGCCCAGTTGCTCTTCAACCGGGACGGGCTGTTCGTTTTTCTTTACATGGGCGGGACTGCTGTTTAGAGGTACTATTCTCCTTGAAATGCGGTTGCCTGCCTGGTCGTAGGCGTAGCTTACCATGTCCTGGGCCATTCCTTGAAGTGTAAATGCCGACAAAAATACTAGAAGCAGGTAATGTTTGGTTTTGTACATGTGGGTCATAATTGAGTGGTTATTAATTGATTATTTCTATTACTGGTTAGAATATCAAAGTCTTATCTTATTAAGTTCATTCGATATATGTTTTACTTCTTCTTCTGTTTGTTTTAGTGTAATTTCATCAAATGATTCATATTCATGATTCTCTTTTTGAAAATTATATACTCCAACTTTGATATTTTCGGTGGGACAATTAAATATATTGCTAAAATAGATTTGAAAAAGTGGGTATCTTAGCTCTTTTATCCAAATTGAATCATCTCTATCCAGAATTGTAATCGCATATTTATTCTCAGGCAATTTATCAAATCTAAATATTTCTCCAGAAACTATATTGCCATGATTTATGTCAATTGAAATTCGGTTAGAATAATCATAGAACTCAAATCCTAACTTTTTATAATTATCGAAATAATTATTCAATTTTACTAACAGTTGTTCTTTTTTTATTCCGTTCGCTTTGCTGGCTATGAAATGATCAGTTATAGAATTTTCAAAATAATTAAAAGCCGCTGCTTTATCTTCATTTGACTGGTGAAATTTTCGTACGGCATAATACCATACTCTATTCATGGAAAATCTACCATCTTGTCCCGATAGCACTTCATTTGCTGCAGCAGGATTGTACCTGATTTGTTCTAATTTTAGGTGAGAAAATTTCATAAACTAAGGATTTAATTTAGTACTAATAAATGTGGATACTTTTGTAATAAGGCCTGATTGAGAACTAGTAAATGTGTTATTCCTATTTTTTCTTGCCGCCTTTGTTGCTTTGAGAAAGCGCACTGCCTGCAACCGATTTACTCTTGTCGCTATATCTGTTGTCTTTTAAAATTTGGGATGCTTTTTTTGCTATGTCGGGACTTGTTACTTTATTTGCCATGATTTTATGTTTTATAATTATGTTTAAATTATTTGAGCAAAATCTATTGTTATATCCAAACAATAGGACTGTTAGATTTTAGGCTATACCCAATTTCAATCCTTCACCCCTCTCCTTGAGGAAAGGGGGTAGGGGGTAAGGTCTATATCACCACCTGCATAATGGGTGTGGAATAGGCCGAAGTGCCCGTAGGTGTAACTGCCGCTGAGCGGAACCAATATTTACTTAAGGCTGTTAGCCCTTCTAGTTCCACTGTAGCTTTTGAAGTTACCTCCGCTGTTGTCCAGCTGTTTTCGCCCACAGGCATTTCGCCCGTACAATGTTGCCAAATGTACGATTTGGCACCTTCCACGGCTTGACGGCGCAAGTTTACCGAACCCGATTTATCGCCTAGTTCCACGCTAAATTCGGGACGAACCGCCGGAGCTGCTTTTTTAGCCAGATTAAATCCGGCACTGAGAATCACTACGCTGTCGCCATCGGCAATGCGGTCGACATATCCTGCCGTTTTGCGCATCATGTCATCCCAGTCGTTTTCGGTTTGGTGCATTAATGCTGTTGCTTCTTTTCCACCACTCTGCGTTGCAATGCTGTGTACTTCGAGCAGGTCGGTTTTTGCTTCCAGGTCGGTCATACTCACATCGGGGGTGACGAACTTTGGGTTGTTTTTCATGTTGGTGGTAACACCACGTCCGAACTCAATTTTTTGAGCTATCGGAAAACGTACAAAATCTAAAACAATACGGTCTTTTTTCATTTTAATTTACATTTAGATAATTTATAATAGAAAATTGATACTTATTTTCTGCTTTTGTTCTATACAGGTCTGCATTTGTCCTATACGGGTCTGTTTTTGTATTTTTCAGGTCTGTTTTTGTTCTATGCAGGTCTGTTTTTGTATTTTTCAGGTCTGCTTTTGTTCTATGCAGGTCTGTTTTTGTATTTTACAGGTCTGCTTTTGTTCTATGCAGGTCTGCTTTTGTATTTTACAGGTCTGCTTTTGTTCTATGCAGGTCTGCTTTTGTATTTTACAGGTCTGCTTTTGTTTTATGCAGGTCTGTTTTAATTTATTGTCTGATAGTTTTTATATTAAGTAAATGCTTTTTACAGCATTTACCTAATAAAAGATTCGGTTAAATCACTACATCACTATATTTGTACTACGGAAACAGATTAATATGGATATTGTGGGAATGTAACTACTCAAAGAACTAAATCCAGTGTTTGTGTTTCATATACATTAAAAGGTGGAAAGACAACTATTGGGGGATCATCTGACTGAATTTTTGAGTTGGGAACTGTGTTTGTTGGAGGAAAACTTATAGTAGCTATACAAACTACTAAAATAATAAGGGATAATGTTTTTTTCATGTGGATAAATTTTTGAATTATTTATCCTACAAATAAATACAAAAAAAATCCGATATTTTACTTAAATACCGGATTTATTTTATGGACAGAGCTTACATTTAACAGCTAGTTTGCGCTAATTTTCAGCACTTTAAAGTGCATAAAAACGATTAAAAATGGAGTAGGTAATCGAGTAGATTTTCGGAATTTGGTAATTTTAGCTTCGTGCGAAGACGATACCGTTGCTTGTTCATGGAGTCGGTCTGAATATTCAAAATAGTCGCCATCATGCCTGTTTCGAACTCTGCAATAAGCAGGCAGGAAATAAATATATCGTTTTCAGTTAAAACAAGGTGTTTTTCTTTTAGCCGGACAGTGAAATTATTGAATTCCATATCCACATAGGTTTTGAGCTCATTATAAAATGCCTCGTATTGCTTTTCAATGGTGTCTTTCGATCCCTCCCTCCATACTGTAGGTCTTTTCACTGTATTGGTTTGATGCATCTTGATATTTGAAAGCAATATGTTCTGTAGTTTTAATTGGCGTTCCAGCAAGGCACTGTTTTCAATTTCTTTAGCCGTATTTTCTTTTTCCTTTTCCAACAATTCCTGTTTCTTATTGGCAATATCCTTTTGATATTCAACTTCGTTTTTCTTTACCTTTAATCGCCAGAATAAAAACAGCACTATACATATACTAAGCATCAACAATGACACTAACAGATACAATCCCCGTTGTTTGTTCTTTATAGTAAGGCTTTGATTCGTTATTTGCAAACTCTGGTATTTGTATTTTTTTTCGAGCCCGGCAAAACTAATTTCGAGTTTCTTCTTGTATATTGAATCAATTGACAGATTTACCTTATTAGCATAGAAAATATATTTTTGTGTATTTCCTCGCTTTTCATATATTTTTTTCCATAATTCATAATAATCAGGAGCCATATTCTGTAACTCGGTAACTTCTTCTAAATATTTTCGTGCGGAATCTATTTCGTTAAGTTGTACATACGTTTTGGCAATAAGATAATATTTGTTGCTGTCGTAAAGAGCAACACGTGTTAATGGAACCTTGTCATAATAATTCAATGCCAGCTTGTAATCTTTAAACCTATAATAAATACTCCCAAGAGATCTATATACTGTTGATATTAAAAGTGTATCATTAGATCTGTCAACTATTTTTTCTGCTAAAAAGTAGTACTTTAATACACTGTCATTTTTTGATAAGTTCAAAAAAATATCACCTACTCTTAATAAACTAAGAGCGGTATTTTTATAATCATTTATTTGAATAAAAGCCTCGTAGGCAAGCTTAAAATAATGTATCGAACTATCTAACTGAAGTTGATTCTTATACATTATTCCTTTATCACCATATACCAACCCCCGAAGTTTATTGTCAGTCGCTTTTTCGGAATATTCCTGTGCCTTGAGCAAATTTTTGGCTTGTTCGTTCACGCTATCGCGGTTACTGGCAGTACGAGCGCGGTAAAACCAGGCATATCCAGCATGTATGGGGTCGGAATCATCGAAATAATCGGTAGCAATGCTAGTGAGGGAATCGGTTTCGATCTTTATATTGTTTTTCTCTAGAGCCTGACTCATTAATAAAGCGTACAAAGCTTGTTATAAGAACCGTATAGTTTGTTGGAGTTTATCTGTTTAAGAATATGCAAAGCCGAATCGGGAGCAATTTCCATCAACTGCTCGGCAGTTTTTAATTCGTCGGGCATAGAAGAACAGCAAGCGAAAGCCCATACGATAACAAGTAGAATAAAGAAGTGAAGGTATGACCGATTCATGTTGCAAATATAATACATTTAAAAAAGAATGAAACAATTTTCTTAATTTAAGTAGATGGGACAATATAATGTACTATTTTATTAGTTCATAATAGGATGCAATCGGAGTTTTTCTACATGCCGATTTAACGGCATGTCCGCTGATTAAGCGGATGATAAAGGATGTTTTATTACCGATTTTTATCGACTTTGAAGCAATGATATTGTTTCAAATATTTGATAAACATATCACAGAAGACGATATCGAAATCCGTTTTTTTAATCCGCTCAATCTGCGAAAATCCTCCCCTGCCTGGGGTAGGCAAGTTCTATTCTTTTGATAAAATACGACATTATATTTTTAGTCATTACTTACATTTCCGATAATCCTTTTTTCGGAATCAATGTTACTCATTAGACTTTAATCAAATTAAAATAGTATAATACTCAAAATAAATCATTTAGCACTAGGCAGACAAAGACTCACAACGTTTACATTTAAAAAAGTTAGAACACATGGTATAAATCACAACTGCTTTGTTTATTGGTCTGTATTCAATATTTTCTTATTAAATGGAGAAAGAAATCTTTAGGATAATAAAACAACATTCTGGGTCCTGAGAATCGCATCATCTCTCTCACTTTTTCTCGCATTTCGGGCTTGTAACAATGGATTTTACAATCGGCACATGCTGGTTTATTATCAGAATAAGGACATTTAGTCAATCGTTCCAAGGCATATTGCTTTAAAGCTTCGCAATCATCGCACAAAGTTTTACGGGAATGTTTCTTCGTGCAATACAGACGAATCATATTCCCAACAATCCTTTTTTCTGAATCAATTTTTCCCATTCGTTACATTCACTTTGGAGCTAAAAAAAGAGACTAAAAATAAGTCTCTTTTTTTTTTCATATAATGAGGACAACTTATTTTTTAAGTTTCAACAATTTCTCCAATTTTGGTTTAAAACTAATGTTTTCCATAAATCCAGTAAATTTTTCAGCTCCCGGACCATAAGCAAAAACAGGAACAGGTACTCCTGAATGATTTTTAGTTGTAAAAACCACGTTCATTTCATCGGATCCCATTTTTCCTTTTAGAATAGTCATTCCTCCAGTTTCGTGATCGGCTGTAATAATTACAAGCGTATTTCCATCCTTTTTAGCGAAGTCAAGAACTTTTCCAATAGTCTTATCGAAATCTAGCATTTCTTTCACCACTTGTTTTGCATTGTTATCGTGGCCCGCCCAATCTATTTGAGAGCCTTCCACCATAAGGAAAAATCCTTTCTTGTTGTTATCCAGAATATCAATAGCTGCCATTGTTGCATCGGGCAACATATCACCCCTTTCGGGCATATTTGGATTTTGATCATCGTATAGCAATCCTACCAGTTTTCCTGATTTTACAGCCTTTACATCATCAATATTATAAACAACATTATAATTCTTTGCTTTAAGTTCGGTTGTAAGATTTCTGCCATCGGTTCGGTCTTCAAAATATTTTTTTCCACCACCTATGAAAACATCAATATCAGTTTTCAAATAATCTGTGGCAATTTCCTCATACATATTACGATTAACCTGATGCGCAATATATGAAGCTGGAGTGGCATGCGTTACAGCACAAGCTACAACTATTCCAGTTGATAATTTATTTTTTTCAGCAAGTTCCAATATCGATTCTACAGCCACAGAATCAGGATTCATTCCAATCATCCCATTTTTTGTTTTTACTCCACATGCCAAAGCTGTACCGCCCGCACCAGAGTCTGTTGTAAAATTATTTGAAGAATAAGTTTTAGAAAAACCACTATACGTACATTGTTCCAAATTTAGTTTATTTCCATTAGCAACCATTCCTGAATAAACCTGCGCAATTCCCATACCATCGCCAATTAAAAAAATGACTTTCTTTGGACTTTTTTGGGCAAAACCGACTTGCGAAAAAATAATTAGAAAAAACAACACACTTAAATTTTTGTTTATTTTCATTTTTAGTCTTATTATAATTTGTGTATATTTTCAATTGTACTAACAGTAAATTTATAACATCTACCGACCAAGAGCATCTGATATTCCTAACAGTTCCTGTTTTATTGCTTTTAAACGTTCAACAATCTCTTGTTGTTTAGCAACTGTATCTTTTTTCTGACTTAATTTTCTTTTGGCTCCTTCAAGCGTGAGTTTCTGATCACTTACCAAATAGATAATTTGTTTGATTACCTGAATATCATCGGGTGAATAGAATCGGGTACCTTTTTCATTTCTTTTGGGTTTAAGTTGGGTAAATTCCTTTTCCCAAAAGCGCAAATTCGATTGATTAACGCTAAACATGTCAGCAACTTCAGAAATAGAATAAAACAACTTTTGCATAATTTCAATTACGTTATGAATCAAGTTAAACAGATCGTAAACAGCAGATTATTTTATTATTTTCAATCGTTGTCCAATTATTA
Organism: Paludibacter sp.; assembly: GCA_010365115.1. GTDB lineage: Bacteria > Bacteroidota > Bacteroidia > Bacteroidales > Paludibacteraceae > Paludibacter. Next base: position 7,518 of record JAAFGX010000059.1, on the reverse strand, counting down.
TTTTGGAGCCATTTATGTGATTCCATTTCTTTATTTTAGAAATAGTAACCCCATATCTCTCAGCAATTCCACCTAAATTCTGACCACTTTTTACTTTGTGATAAATAACTTTATCTGAATTTCCACCTAAAATCGAAGATAGCTGCGGTATTTCAATTTCACTTCTACGATTATTAATTAACGAATCAGCCTTATAAGCAATTATTTCATTATATTTATCAATAAATGTATTTGCATAACTCGATGGCAAACAGAGTACATAAGGTTTAATATTCCCTGGAATTATATCCTTTCTATATTGCGGATTAAGTAATCGAACTTCTTGTATCGGCAAATTCAGAACTTCAGCAATTTGTTCCAAATGCATGCGTTGATTAATATTTATTGTGTCCGTTATTATCGGCATATCAACTTTAGCAGCACATAATTTATGTTCTGCTGAATAATGCATAACATAATTTGCCGCTACAAAAACTGGCACATAACCTCTTGTTTCCTTTGGAAGATAAGGATAAATGGTCCAATAATCGCGTTTTCCGCCGGCTCTTCGAATGGCTTTATTCACATTTCCTGGTCCACAATTGTATGCAGCTATAACTAAATGCCAATCGCCATAAATAGAATATAAATCTTTTAGAAATTTAGCAGCTGCATTAGTAGCTTTAACAGGTGACAATCGTTCATCAACCAAACTATTAATCTCTAGTCCGTACATTCGTCCAGTAGCAATCATAAATTGCCATAATCCTGCAGCACCCATTCGCGAAACAGCAGTTGTATTTAAAGCCGATTCAATTATTGGCAAATACTTTAACTCCAAGGGCAAATTATTTGCTCCCAATACTTGTTCGAAAATTGGAAAGTAGTAATTACTCATTCCCAGCATAAATTCTACTTGTCGACGCTTGCGGTTGGCATATAAGTCGATAAACGAACGAACAGTCGGGTTAAAAGGCATTTCCATCAAACACGGCATTTGTGACAGACGTATTTTCAAAATAGAGTCAGACACTATAACCGGTTCTGTTTCAGACAGACAATTAGAATCATCTGACCGTTTGACAATCCAGGAACGTAATAAATAATCAAGTGTATTTTCAAAATCTTCGGGAACAGTAAGAGTCGAATCAACCACTTCTGAACTTTCGGGTTCGTCAACAAAAACTTTATTTTTCAACTGCGAAAATGCAGATGTATTACTTAACATAAAAAACAAACCAATTGTCAGGAGGTTTTTAAAATTCATTATAAAAATATTTAGTGCTATTATTTATTTTAATCTGAAACAACATTGCATTCCAACTGTTTTTGTTAATCCATTCGGGTTTTCTAATAATACAGGCTGAAAACGCATGGATAAATCGGGACTAATGTCAAAATCGTATAATTGTGCATCTACATAAGCATCCACAAGTGACAAGGCATAATATCCTATAGAGGCAATAATACTTAAATCGCGATATCGACGATAATTTTCCTGTCCGGTTTTTAAAATGTTGGTATAACCACTTATACCTCCATAACTTTCAATAGTATAACCTTTAGGAATAATCTGAATAAAACTGTTGGTATTTGGATCGGTATCGATAATATCCCTATAAGCGTTTTTATAAGTCTGATAACGGGTTGAATTCATCGATAAAGCGTATGCACAACCTAGAAAACCGCCATATACAAGCGGCAATTTCCAGTATTTTTTGTTCAGTATTTGTCCATAACCCGGAATAATGGCACCCATCCACACTACTTTTACTGGATTGGGTTTAAACACATTCTCTTTCTTTTTATCTACAGAAGCAGTATCAATTGAGACTGATTGAATATTAACAACAGAATCAGTTAATATTCGATTATTATTGGCATCGATCTGAGCCTGAACTCCCAAAGACAACAAAACAAAAATGAAAAAAATTATATTTGAGCATTTATTCACAAAAACACACTTTAAATTTTATCGAAAAGCTCCATAATATGTGCCAGTTCATCATCGTTGGAAAATGGAATTGAAATTTTTCCTTTTCCATCCGGATTGCACGAAAACAGCACATTAGTGCCAAAAACAGTACTTAATTGTTTTTTTAAATCTCCAAATTCTTTAAGACCAATTACCGGATTTGGTGTCGATTTTGGTTTCAAATTAAAACTACCCGTTTCTAAAAACAAACGAACCAATTCCTCTACTTTTCTGACGGTAAAATCATTAACGACGATTGATTCATATAAATGAAGCTGTTCGGCAGGTGCGTTCAAACCCAAAATGGCACGAGCGTGACCCATGTCAATTTTCTTATCTTTAATTCCCATCTGAATTTCGGCCGGTAATCGGAGCAAACGCAAATAATTGGCAATTGTGGCACGTTTCTTCCCTACCCGCTCACTCAAACGTTCCTGAGTAAGTTTATATTCTTCCATCAAACGATAAAAAGTCAATGCGATTTCAATGGCATTCAAATCTTCACGTTGGATATTCTCAATCAACGCCATTTCCATGACTTGTTCATCTGCCGCAGTTTTCACATAGGCTGGAATGGTTCTTAAACCTATCAATTTCGAAGCCCTGAACCTGCGTTCACCTGCAATAATCAAATACGTATTATCGTCGTTTTTTCGTAATGTAATGGGTGAAATTACACCTAATTCACGTATGGAAGTTGCAAGTTCAGTTAACGCATCTTCATCAAAATAACTACGTGGCTGGTTCGGATTTGCAAAAATCAAATTCATATCCACCTCGTTTATGGATGATGAACCACTTGTACTAATATTTTCTGTATCAATCAGAGCACCTAAACCTCTTCCTAATCCTGTACTATGCTTTGCCATATATTTGTTTCGAAAAACGTAGTTTTATTATTATAAACAACTCTTATTTTTTTAATTTAGCAATCATTTCTTTTGCTAAATCCATGTAATTTGATGAGCCTTTAGATTCGGGATCATACAGCAATACGGGTTTTCCGTGACTTGGCGCTTCGCTCAGTCGAACATTTCTGGTAATAACTGCATCGAACACCATTCCTTGAAAATGCTTCCTTACTTCAGCATATACCTGATTTGCCAACCGCAACCTGTTATCGTACATAGTAAGTAAAAAACCTTCAATCTCGAGTAATGGATTCAGTTTACTTTTTATAATTTTAATAGTATTAAGCAATTTGCTGATTCCTTCTAGTGCAAAATACTCACATTGTACCGGAATTATCACCGAATCGGAAGCAGTAAGAGCATTTACAGTGATTAATCCCAAAGACGGGGAACAGTCAATCAACAGATAATCGTATTCAGCTTTTAATGGAGTTAGCAAATTTTGCATTACCCGTTCACGATTCTCCATGTTCAGCATTTCAATTTCAGCTCCTACTAAATCGATGTGTGAAGGCAAAATATATAAATTTTCGACCTCTGTAGGATGAATTGCCTGAACTGGCGGAACATTGTCGATTAAACATTCGTAGATTGTAAATTCCAGCGTACGAATATCAATCCCAAGTCCTGAAGATGCATTAGCTTGAGGATCGGCATCAATTAAAAGAACTTTTTTACCTAGAGTAGCCAACGATGCAGCCAAATTAATAGCTGTAGTGGTTTTACCTACACCACCTTTTTGATTAGCTAACGATATTATTTTACCCATATTATTGGTAGATTTTTTTTAAAAATTGAAACTTTATGAAAAACAAGTATCTATTGCTTTTAATGAATTAATTTGATGTCCTCTGTCAGAATTTAAAATTATGATTTTTATCAAATCAATTTTCGAAATTACGTTACATTTACAATTGATTAATCATTATTGTACAAGATCCTGATTTCCAAAATAATTACATAATTCGATTGATTTCAGTTTCTGCTTCGCAAAGATAATAAAATAAATCCACCCATTCAAGAAGCAATTAACTCTTCAAATAGAAATAAGTTTTTTTAATGAGTGAGAGCATAAAGTACATTTAGTTAACACATTATTAGTCAAAAAACAATAAAAAATAATTCACAGACAATCAATTTTAAACATAAAACAGATCATTCACTTCACTAGAGTAGCTTCATTAAGTACGAAATAAAATATTGATATTGATAAAATTATCGTTTGATTAAAATGATTATCTTTGCATTTCACAACCATGAATCATTAAAAATGAAATATATAAACATCATTGCTGTTCTTTTCTTTCTGGCATCTTGCAATTCAATTAATTCACCTTTTGACAAGGACTTTAACGACAGTATTTCTGCACTTGGCACATCTTATATTTATGACCTAAATTCAATTCCTGAAATAACTTTAGAAGTCACAACTACAGAATGGAATAAGCTCCTCTCCGACTACGACCAGAATAAAGACAATGAAGAATATATAAAAAGTGATTTCAGTTTTCTGAAAGATGGTAAAAAAATATCGCTAGCAAATGTTGGCATCCATATTCGCGGAAATACCAGTAGGCGTCGACCAGAAGGCACTAAAGGTGAAGTTCACAAATCAGTTAATCCCGATTGGCATCATGCAAGCTTCGCAGTCAATTTTAAAAAATTTACAAAAGGTCAAAAATTAGCTGGTGCTGAGAAAATCAACTTGAAATGGTTCAAAGATGATGCAACTTATGCGAGAGAAATTTACTGTTATGATTTATTCGAACGGTTTGGAGTATGGACAGCACCCCAATCCAGTTATTGCAGGCTAAGTATAAAAATAAAAGAAGATGCTTCAACAGCTTATTATGGAGTATATCAACTAGTTGAACCGGTAGATGAAGAATATTTAAAAAACCGTGTTTCAAAATTCACCGACAGTAAGGGAAATCTATGGAAAGCCAGTTGGGGAGCTGATTTAAAAAACACTGACAAATTGCGAATGGGACTTGAGAATATAACATTAACTAATACATACATACCTGTTTATGACTTGAAAACAAATGAGCTTGCATTGGAAACTGCCAAAACACAGTTAGTTGATTTTATTACCAACCTGAATTCCAGAACAGGAGATGACTTTAAGACCTGGATAAGCGGGAAAATGGATATAGAATTATTTCTCAAAACATACGCAGTAAACGTAATGTGTGGTGGATGGGACGATTATTGGAATAATCAGAACAATTATTATTTTTATTTCAACTCTGCCGGTAAATTTTTCTTCATACCGTATGATTATGACAATACGCTGGGCACTTCATTACTTATGACAAACTCTGGCACTAGAGATGTATTGAATTGGGGAAGTAGTTCAATGCCATTAGTAAAAAAAATTATTGCAATTCCAGAATACAAAGCCCTTTATATCCAATATATCAAAGATTTATGCAACAGTGAAAATGATTTATTTGATGCAGATAAAAGCATGAGCCGAATTATAAACTGGCAAAATAAAATTTCAGGTTATGTAAATAATGATACTAATGAAGACACTGAAATTCAGGATAGACCTGCTTCATTCGGAAATTGCGGTTTTTATAGATTATTGGATTCAAACAACAATTTTTTCAAAATACGAGCAGCGAATATCCCAAATTGACAAAATGAATTCCACACTAACCAATTAAAAAAAAAGCATAAATATTTAGCACTATAATTTGTTATGAAAATTCGAAATTCTCGAAACATTTACTTTTACGTCAGCATTCTGGCAATAATAAGCATATCATTTTTCTACTTTTTCAGAATCGATCTTACATCTGAAAAACGATACAGCATTGCAGATCAAACAAAAAAAATGATGAACAAGGTTGACGCTCCCCTTGATATTATTGTTTATCTCGACGGTGATTTGAATCCAGGATTTCTTCGGCTTAAAAAGTCTGCATCAGATTTTCTAGAAGAATTATCCGTTTATTCTAAAAAACCCATAAATATACGATTTGAAAATCCATCGCAAGCAGAAAATACTGAAGAAAGGGAGAAAAAGTATGCTAATTTAGTGTCCAAAGGGCTCACTTCAATAGCTGTATTTGAAAGAGATAAGGAAGGAAAATCAATTCAAAAAATAATTTTTCCATGGATTGAAATTTCCTACAAAGGAACGATTATTCCAGTTAATTTATTGAAAAATATTCGTGGTAATTCTGGTGAAGAAAATTTAAATATATCCATCGAAAATTTGGAATTTGAAATCACAGATGCTTTAAGAAGACTAACAAACAAAGAAGTAAAAAAAATTGCATTTATTGAAGGTCATGGCGAACTTAACGAAGCAGAAACATACGATATTAGCAAATCTCTTAGTCGATATTTTCAAATTGATCGTGGAAAACTAGGAACAAATGCTTCTATTTTGAGCGAATACAAAGCAATTATTATAGCGAAACCGACACAACCTTTCAGTGAGACTGACAAATTTATTATTGATCAATATATAATGAACGGTGGACGTGTACTTTGGTTGCTCGATGGTGTTCGTATAGCAAAGGAAAATCTTTCGTCAACAGGTTTGTCGCCGGCCATGGAGCTGGATTTAAATCTGAACGATCAACTTTTCAAATACGGCGTTAGAATTAATCCTGTCATTCTACAGGACGTTCAATGTGTAACTATTCCGGTAAATATTGCCCCAGCAAATGTTCCACCTCAATTTGAACCAACACCTTGGTATTATGCGCCATTATTACTGGCTTCGCCAACACATCCGGCAACAAGAAATATCACGGAAGTAAAATCAGATTTCTGTTCGGGTATTGACATTGTGGGAAACAATAAAAAAGTAAATTTCAGTCTGCTTTTAGTCACTTCTGACAATACACATATAGTAGGAATTCCAACTACAATAAACGTAAATGAAATTCCAAAAGCTGATGACAAAGCCTATTTCAACATGAGTTATATTCCGGTTGCTGTAGAATTAAATGGGATTTTTGAATCAAATTTCGCAAACCGAATTTTACCAAAAGAAGTAATAAATCCACTGCCATTTAGGGCTGAAAGTTTTAAAACCATGCAAATAGTTATTGCTGATGGAGATATAATCAGAAACGAAACAAATGGCATTGCCAGCGACAGCACAACCTTACCCCTTGGCTTCGACCGCTATATGAATCAACAATTCGGGAACAAAGATTTTATTCAAAATGCCGTACTTTACTTAACGGACAACGATGGATGGATGAAATTACGATCTCGAACGATCCAACTTCGGCTGCTTAATAAGAAAATAAGCAATGAAAACAGAATCGTCTTGCAGATGTTTAATATAGTATTTCCAATTTTGTTACTATTAATTTTCGGATTTGCATATCAGACATTTCGAAAACGAAAATACACAAAATAAAAAAAACTTTTCAAGAAATCTTGAAAAGCTTTTTAATTGTGACCCAAGAGGAGGGTGTCCAATATGATGTTCCAGTTTTTTGTTTGAAACTGACGCTCGGCAAGCTCAAATCGTCCAATCTCACTCCGACGAAATACGTCGGAGCTCAAACAAGGACGATTTTTAATTGCTTAGGAACTGTCAATAAATAAAGTTTACAAATTTGGCGAAATGATATAATTCCATTCTCCGTGAAAATCATTCTTTGCTATATTCAATTTTTG
>JAAFGX010000203.1 GCA_010365115.1 Paludibacter sp. | reverse complement strand
TTCGATAGGAATTCTATCAATTTCTGCAGCCAGATGTGGACTTGCAGCTGTATTCAAAGCATACGCATTAGGGTGGAATATAGATTTGCTGTTTGAAACTTTAGATTTCACTTTGTGCGTGTCTGAATTTTCTAAATCACCCGCTTGGATTGGTTTCCAATAATCAGCTTCTAAAGCCTCAGTCACGATGGCAGACGCGATGGTTTTACCTACGTCGGTTCCAATTCCAGTTATAAATAGTTTCATTAATTTATGTTTTCACAAAAGTAAAAAACCCATCGTTAAGATGGGTTTTTTATTTATTCTTCTTTTAATTCGTCAATCACTCTCTTTACTTCCTTGGCATATTTACCGTAAAACATTTCTGCGTGAGCCTGTATCAAAAACCATAATGAAACCAAATAAGCAATAAAAACAACTACACCCGCTACATATAAAACATCAGGGTATCTAAATGATTCTACAATTTTCATGACTTTTTCAGTTTTTGACCCTAGAGGAATTAAAATCATATAAATAAGGCCGGAAGGCATTAAAGCATAGGAAATCAATTTGTACACTTCTTCAAATAATCTAATTTCAAAATACGTTTCATATAAATTATCCTTTGTACTTATATCTATATCGTTGATTTTTTTGTAAAAAAAATACAGCTTCACTAAAAAATATACGGTAATTACAAATGAAAAAACATACACTATATAAAAGGCTAGCTTATAAGTTGGATTGAACTTTATAAACAAAGAAAATATTCCAACAAATAGAACCCCAAAAAGATGTATTAAAAAATCTTTTTTCAAATTCTTTCTAATCTTTTCCAAAGGCATATTAGCCGATTGTAATTTCTCTAAATTGGCTGGAAGCACAACATTATCAGATTTGTCATTGTTCCATGCTGATTGTATATCTTTAAAATCCATATCCTTGATTTTTTATAATTTCTTTTAATTTCTCTTTTGCTCTGTTTAATTTCACTCTCGCATTTCCTTCCGAAATACCAAGGTTCACCCCTATTTCTTTATGAGAAAAGCCTTCCAGTTGATAAAAAATAATGGCCTTATCAATTTTATCTAACTTTTGAACTGCCTTATAGAAGTGTTCTAATTGATTTTCTTTGTGATCATAATCACTTTCTTCTTCTTTAATGTTTTCGGATGCTAATGGATACTTATCTACTTTTCTTTTTTCTTTCTTTAGAAAAACAATAGCTGTATTAATTGCTACCCGATACATCCAAGTCGAAAACTGACTTTCATTTCGGAAAGAATCATACGATCTCCAGAGCTGACAAATAATCTCCTGAAACAAATCCTGCTGATCATCGCGATTGTCCATATACATCTTAGAAACCTTATGCAGTATTCCTTTATGCTTATCAATGCGGGATAAAAATTCTAGTTCTTTCTCTTTCAAAATGCAATTAGTTCATTATTGGCTTTACCGTATAACCTGATTTCCTTAATAAATTAATTACTCCCTGTTCCCCGAGCAAATGAGCGGCTCCAACTGCAAAAAAAGTACTTTTATCTTTCATCATTTCTGGCATTTTGACAACCCAGTTTTTATTTCTCACATCTAACATCCATTTTCTGCTTTTTTCATTCATTATTTTTGGAGCGGTAATGTCTTTATATAGTTCTGGAAGATTTTCTTGAATATAATTTTGAACCATCTTTTTACCAGTATCGTCATTTGATTCCTGTAACATTGTAATCATCTCCGCATCAGAATAAGCTTTGCTTAAGAAATCCATTTGCGCTTGAATTGTTTCAAATCCAGTAACACTTTTGTTAGAATCTTTAGCCATTGCCATAAATTCCATTTCGTAACTTTTAATATCAACACACCCAAAAGATTTCATCATAATTAAACTCATTACGGCCATTAAACTAAACTTGTCAACTTGTTTGACTGTCATTCCTGTTCGCTTTTGTAATAAAGCATCAAGGTCATTCAATTGTTCTGGGCTCAATGTTGTACTTAATGGTTCTTTTCCATAAGCCATTTGTTGGGCAGCAGCCATTTCATTTGGGTCTGATAAATTAACCTCTAAGAATAAATTATCAGAAGCAGCAAAAGCTTTCTTAGTTTTATCCGATAGAAAATAATCATTCCCACAAATCATATGAATCGTGCCATATAGATAAGAAGGTTTTTTCAACCCTTTTCCAGACACCTCCCATAATAGAGAATTATTTAATGCCATTGTTTTGGTTTGTGCTTGGCCTGACACACTAATTAAAATTGCAAATGCTACTACTGTTTTGATTAAATTTTTCATGTTATTGATTGATTAAAGTTATTTTTTGATTGATGATGAAAACTCCTGCTTATTGTTTATTGTGTTTTTTTCTTTGCCAAGAAGCGATTGATGCTACAAATAAGCATATCATAACGGTCAAGAATTGAGTATCGGGTTTATGAAATAAAAAATAGTTGACTAAAGAGTAACTTAAACCTAAAGTCGAAAGAAAAATAAATAGGTAGCTTGTTAAAGCTTGATGCGAGGTAACTGATTTTGGTTTCATAACTATATTGTTTAATTTGATTACGACTCGTAAGTAAACAATTCATCAAAACGTTACAAAAAAAATTCGTTTTTTTTTAACTTAATATAAATAGGAGCTAACAACCCCCATTTATTTGCAAAAAAAACTAAAATGAAATCACTATTTTTTAAAAATAAAACTACTTAGCAACCTTAAAACTTCTTCAATCTGACCAGGAGTATTAAAGCTATGCAAACAAAACCGAAGTCGCTCCTGTCCTTCAGGAACCGTAGGCGAAAGTATCGCTTTAACATCAAACCCATTTTCCTGAAATTGTCTTG
>JAAFGX010000058.1 GCA_010365115.1 Paludibacter sp. | reverse complement strand
TACAATTGGCTAATTTGGAGATCAAACGAAAGCTGTTATTTTCTTTTTATTTGAAATTTTATTGATGTTTAAAGACTGCTAACTTGCTCACGATCGCTATTTCCCGATACAGGAAGTTCATTTTCTTAGTGGTGGCGGGCTATCCCATTTCGAGGTACAAACGAGGTACAACTATTTTTTGGCCTGCTATTTTTGCTTACGGAAATTAGCATAGTCAAAAATAAGCCTTTTTTTGGTTTTTTTTTAGCTTTGAAAAAAAATATTATTTATTAAGAAAAATACGTCTTTAGTATTTTTTGGATAGTATGAAAATCAATTATTATATAAAACATTTTATCATTAATTTATATTCAACTCCTCATTTTATAAAAAGATAATAGCTACTATTTAGGATTAAATGAATGAAGGAACTCCAAAATGGAACGCATTAATCGAGATTTCGTTTCTGTCCGATGATCTGAAAATAGAGTACTTGGATTTATTAGAAAGTAGAACTGTGTAATTTACAAAAAAAATGAGCCGATTAGAACATGTAATCGGCTCATTATTTTTGTATATTTGAGCCGATTAAAAACAATAAACGGCTCATGGACTACTTTTGGCAGCATAGTGAATTTCCGAATTTTCATTTTAAGATAGAGGAACATATAAACGATTTTCAAGAATTTGCCACGCAACTGGGCGAAGTAAATGGATTGTTTGTAAACGTATCTGAAACCAACAAACAAGAAATAATACTGCAAGTTATTTTATCAGAAGCATTAAAAACTTCTGAAATTGAGGGTGAGTATTTTAGTAGAGAAGATATAATGTCCTCTTTGCAAAAACAATTAGGTATTGCTGATTATGTAACACTATCAAAAGATAAAAGAGCAAATGCCATCTCAGAGCTGATGTTGCAAGTGAGAAATGATTACCAAAATCCCTTAACGCTGCAAATGCTTAGACAATGGCATCAAACCTTGATGAAATTTGATAAAATCGTACATGAGGGGGAATGGAGAGCTAGTGAAAATCCGATGCAAATTATATCGGGTAGGGCAGGGAAAATTGAAATCCATTTTGAAGCACCACCATCAAAAGATTTGCCTCGACTTTTAATCGATTTTGAAAAATGGTATCAATGTTTTCCTTACCAAGAAATTGGACAAATAGGAAGAGCCATGCTGCGTGCCGCTTTAGTGCATTTGTATTTTGAAACCCTACATCCTTTTGAAGATGGAAATGGTAGAATTGGTAGAGCATTAGCAGAAAAAGCATTAGCAGAAACTTTACAAAAACCTGTTATAATTAGTATCTCAAAAAAAATTGAAGAAAATAAAAAGGAATATTACGAAACCTTAAAACGAGCGCAAAGAACGCAAGAGGTTTCTAACTGGTTGCACTACTTTTTCAATATTTTGATTGAAGCACAAAAAGAAGTCGAAGAAACGGTTCTATATGTAATTGAAAAAGCCCTTTACTTTGATCGCTTTAAAAAACAATTGAATGAACGTCAATTAAAAGCGATTGAGAAAATGACCGAAAACGGGAAAGACAGTTTTGAAGGGGGTATGACTGCCAAAAAATATATAGGTATAACCAAAACATCAAAAGCTACAGCAACAAGAGATTTACAACTATTGTTTGAAATCGGAGCTTTTATTAGAGAAGGAGAAGGGCGAAGCGTGAAGTATAAAGTTAATTGGGAATGATTTTTCATTTCTTTTTACAGATCTGAAATAAAAAGTAATTGCAGCTTTTGGAATCTGTTTTTAATTATTAAATTTGATTTCAATCCTACCAAGAAAATAAAAACAAAGCCATGTGTTTTCATACCATTCAAAACAAACTTTCAAGACAGATCGAAAAGCGTTTTAAAGCCAAAATGCGCGATGAAAGTTTATTTGCTATACAAAAAAGTATAAATGGTTTTACATTTCCTAAAACGCCAATAATTACTAATGAACATCCAGATATAATTGAACATTATAATTGGGGTTTGATTCCTGACTGGTCAAAAGACGATCAAATAAAGAAAATGACGCTCAATGCCAAAATTGAAACCTTAGAAGAGAAACCTTCATTCAAAAACGTGATCAGTCAACGCTGTCTGGTCATTGCAAATGGTTTCAACGAATGGCAATGGCTCGATTCTAAGGGGAACACTAAAATAAAATACCGGATAGGTATCCAAAACGAAGAACTCTTCGCGTTTGCAGGACTCTATTCGCACTGGACAGATACCACAGTAGGGGAACTAAGAAATACGTACACCATTGTGACCACTCAGGCTAATCCGCTCATGGCCGAAATTCATAATATCAAAAAAAGAATGCCTATCATCCTTCGACCAGAAGATGAAGTGCATTGGTTGGATCAAGCACCTGTTCAGGATTTTGCTTTCCCTTATGGTGTGGATTTGGTGGCGAGAAAGGTATCTACTGATGTTCCTCCGTTGTTATTATTTTGACTGGAGTTATAGTCAAGCCATATATTTGAGACTAGTTTAACTATGATTTCAATATTAAGTCAAATGTTTTTTAATTATTTGAACTACAGAAAACGGAAACTTGTCGACATTATTAGGTAGCTGCAGCCCTTCTAATTTATTTATAGAATCAATTTCATTTTGTAAAGCTTTATAATCATCTGCTGTTAATTTCTTAAGCCTTTCCTTTGAAAAAACAAGACCTTGATCTAGTCTTTGTTTATATTCCACAGACTTATTTTTGATGTCAATTTTATGTTCTTCAGGGGTTAGTAGAAACTTTTCCCAAATATTTATATAATCTAATATGTTGACAATTCTTCTACCATTGTATTTATCAGGAAAGAAATAATTTAGCCACTTTTTAAATGTTCTTTGGTCCTTAAAACCTAATTCTTCTCTAGTTTCTTTAATTGTAAAAGTTATTTTATCTGCTAGCTTAACAATAAATAATTTCTTTAGAATTTCTTTTTCTGTGTGTAAATGCTTGAAAAATAGTGATCCGCATAAATCCTGAAGTTCTATTATTTTTTCAAGATCTTGCTTAGATAATTCTAATTTCATTAAGCAATTTATAATATCTTCTTCAATATTTAAAAAACTACTGAAGTTCTCAATTTTTAAAAAAACATCAAGCAGTGGTTTTAATTTAGTAAAATTGAAATCGGTTTCCATCTGTACTATCAGCATATTCTGAAATTGTTCGTCAGTTTCACATTGTTGCTTTAATTTTAAAAAATGGTTTTGCGCAGCCTCTAAACTACCATGTTTTTTTATATAATATGCCTCAAAAAGAACAATACCTGAGGGTTGATCGTTCAAGGTCAGATTTTCATTTATAATATCTACAATAGTTTTCATTATATAAACATACTAAAATTAAAATAGCAACGAAAAATATTCATTGCTATTTTGACTTGATTAATTTTCTTCTCTCGAATGCCAATATTCATCATTATTTGGATTCATTTGATTGGCGTGATTATCTAAATCATCTTGATTATGAAATTTAAGAATCATTGTTTCTGGGCTAAGCATAAATGTGTTTTTCATCTTGTTGTATTTTTAATTATAAATACAAATATAGATCTGTGAATATTTTTTTTTCTAAATTACGCACGATAGCTGTAGAAATATTATTTCTCATTTTACCTAACAATTCTACGATAGCTATTAAAAATCCTGAAGAAGAAATCGCTTTGCCCTTAAATGGAAAGAAAAGCAATTTTAAAGCTGCTGATTTTATTGACTATTACGCCAAAGAGAGATTGCAACTTAATGATAAAACTACAGCAGTTATTCTCGAACAAAGGAAAAAAGCAATTCCTAAACTGAAGGAATTGCTAGCCATTTCTTTTCTTTCAGAGGAAATAAAAGAGAGGTATTTGGAGTTGTTGGAAACTAGAACGAAAATGTTCCAGTAATACAGGAGTATAAAAATATATTATGTTAGCGTTTACTTTTTAGTAAATCTGCAGCATTGATGACTGGCAATATAACTGATTGTAGGTAAGTCTCTTTCCATTGTGTGAACATCATTCCTCGTAATGTTGAAAATGAAATAGCTAAAAGTGTGGTAACAAAAATTCCACTAAACAAAGGTTTCTCATTATTAATTTGATAATGATCACTTAGGTCTTCTATTTTAAAGAAAAAATCAATTTCATAATTCCCTCCTTGCTTTATAGATGTAGTATCTATAACCGCAGTAACATCTAGAAAAAGTCTAATTTTAACCAATTCTTTATCTAAATTGTGCATCATACTGTGTGCTACTTTTATATCATAAGTAGGTATTACCTCTAATTTTTCATCAAGTAGAAAGGTATCTTCCTTTATTGTTTTGATGTTTGTTAAATGAATTTTAGATGGTATTATTTGGGTGTTATCCATGATTTAAGATACTTTCTTGTCTAAACTATTTTCAGTTACGAACACTTCTGAATTTTCGAAAGCGGTTTCTTCTAAGCCATCATCTTGGTTTACATAAACTTTTAAATAGACAAATTCTTTTTGAGGTTCTATATGAATAATATCGTCCCCAAGTACAGTTTCTATTTTTGTAATGGTTTTTGTGGTAAAAGTATGATTACCAGTTAACCATTTACTGATTTCAGATGGTTTTTTGTCTAACAGGCGTGCTAAATCGGCGGGTTTTAAACCACGTTCTTTTAGCATCTCATGAATTTTATTGGCTATGGCAAGGTTTTTTTCTACTAATTTGTCAATTTCTGGGTTGCTGTTTTTTTCTAACCAATCAGATATGATGTTGTTTCTAGTATTTTCCATAATTATAAGTATATTTTCAAATTAGATTGAAACTCTATATCTGTATGAGTTTCATTCCATTTGATGTCTTTTTGTTTAAATGTTTCGTCAAGTGCTTTTGTAATTTGGTTGGCTAATTTAAAATGCTGTTTTACATTTGGGCAGTCTTGTGCTTTTTTTGCGGTTTTTAAATGGCCATTGAAAAGGAATACTACATGTTCATTTGCTCGTAAACAATACAAACGTAATGCGTTTGGCTTTTTCTTTCCATCTTCAATGTAGGAAGGATTTTTATTTGTTGCAGGTGGCAATGCTGAAGTGTCTGCAGTTTCTCCTTCGGGTCTAAATAAATAAGGTTGTGCGCCATATTTGTTTCCAATTACTTCTATCCATTTTATAATGTGATAAAGTTTGTCTTTGTTTGTTGTTTCGTGTGCAGCAATGAACTTTTCAAATAATGAAACAGTTTCATCTTCTAGCACAACAGAATAATATGATACTTTATCATATGATCCTATGTGTTTTAGATGTGCAAAAGTATTCACTTATAAGTTATTTTCCAAATTATTATTCACTTTTAAGTTAATGTTGTTAGTTTGATTTCTTACGTGCATTTATTTTCATACAATTTACCTTATAAATATTGCGTCAGCAGTAAATTTTAGAAAATTAAACATATACTATAAGATTAGTAGTTTAGCTAATTTTATAATTCGATATAAAGCGAATATACTGCTTTATTTTCAACTGTAAGTTTTAAAATTTACAAGTTTTGTTGTTCATATTGAATTTTTTAGGGAAGAAACTCAATGATAAAACAATTGCTACAATTCTAGAATAAATGAATATAGCAACTCCTAAATGGAGGGAGTTGATTGAAATTTCATTTCTTTATGCGGATATGAAAGAAAAGTATTTGGAGTTATTGGAAAGTATGGTATCTATGTTCAAATAATGTTAATCTAGCATGAGACATAATTTTTTTAAGGATTTAAGTATATTTTGCAATGAGTTATACTATTCCCTTTATTTAATAGTGGAAAACCGTATAGTAGGCCGTTGGCAATTTTTTACATTTGTTTAACAAATTTTAAATTAAGTTTTTACTTACTTATTATAATAGTTTTAAAATCATTAAGTTTGACGATAATATATTCGATTTAGCTACAATACTTCTAAATTATGACTTCTAAATTTTATTTTCTTAAATCTAGTTATCCTGAGTTGTTCACCATTAGTGAATTATCGGAGAAATTAATACATATTGATCCCAGTTCCTCTTTAGCGAAATCAAGATTGTTTTCAGAGAAATTGGCTGTTTTAATATGGAAATTTGAAGAGTTAGGATTTTTCGATGGGAACCAAGTGGACCGGATTAGGCAACTTTCATTTAAGGACTGCATTCCCGATGTTATTAAGGATATACTTCATTCCATTAGAAAATCTGGAAACAAAGCCAGTCACGATGGTAGTGGCTCTCAATCAGAAGCATTATTTATTTTAAAAAAATGTTTTCAGCTTTCCAGATGGTTTTACGAAACCTACGAAAATGAATATATTGAAACATCTGAATATCAACTCCCAGAAGATAATCAGCAAATTAGTTTCGACAAGCTCAATGCAGAGTTGGATCGTTTATCCGGCCAAGTGATCGATTATCAAGCTAAAATTGAAGCTATAAATGCTACCCCAGAAATAATTGTTGAACGGAAACAGCGTTCGATAAAGAATGCTAATAATATTCGTAAAACTGAGGCTGAAACGAGAGAATTAATAGATGAACAACTGCGTGAAGCAGGTTGGGAATGTGATACAAACAAGTATAATTTTAAAATTAGTAAAACACTTCCTCAAAAAGGGAAAAACCTCGCTATTGCAGAATGGTCATGTGGATCTAAATGGGCAGATTATGCCTTGTTTATTGGATTAGAGCTATATGCAATCGTAGAAGCAAAAAAATATGCTTCTGATATTTCTACAGATTTAAATCAATCTAAAATTTATGCCGAATTAATTCAAGATCATCCATCATTGAAATTTTTGGCCTCTTCTAATAATTACAAAGTTCCTTTTTTATTTTCTACTAATGGAAGACCCTATTTAGAGCAAATAAAGACTAAAAGCGGAATCTGGTTCTTAGATGTTAGAAATGAAAGAAACAGATCCGAAGCATTGCGTGGCTGGTTCTCTCCGCAGGGTTTGATTGACTTGTACAAAAGGGATATTGATAAAGCAAATACCCGCTTGCAAGAAAGTGAGTATGATTATTTACAAATGGGCAGTGGTTTAGGATTGCGTTATTATCAGATTGACGCGATCAAAGCAGTAGAGAACAAAATGATCAACCAGCCTGATGATAAAAGATCTTTACTGGTTATGGCAACAGGAACTGGTAAAACCAGAACCGTTATTGGTTTAGCATATCGTTTTATAAAATCCGATCGTTTTAAAAGAATTCTCTTTTTGACCGATAGACGATTGTTGGCTTCCCAGGCATTAGGGAATTTTAAAGACAACAAAATTGAAGATTTAAATACATTTGCCGATGTCTATAAAATGCAGGAATTAAAAACCGTATTTCCTGATTCTGAAACACGTTTGCATTTCGCAACGGTGCAGAGTATGGCAAAAAGACTCTTTTATTCTGACAATGATCCTTTGCCTATTGATGCTTATGATTGCATTATAATTGACGAAGCACACAGAGGATACAACCTAGACAAAGAGCTTGAAGAAGATGATTTGCATTTTAAAGACCAAAATGATTATGTTGGACTTTATAAAAAAGTAATCGAATATTTTAATGCTTATGTCATTGGTTTGACGGCAACTCCTGCGGTTCATACCACAGATATATTTGGACTGCCGGTACATAATTACTCTTATAGAGAAGCGGTGATTGATGGTTTTTTAAATGACCACGAACCGCCGTACTTGATACAAACGGAGCTCAATCAAAATGGAATGCTTTGGGAGAAAGGAACAAAACCTAAATCTCTTAATTCTGAAACCAACACTATTGAAGAGTTAGCCGTATTAGAAGATGAATTGTTAATTGAGATTGACCAGTTCAATAAATTAGTGATCACTGATGCTTTTAACAGAGAAGTGATTAAACAATTGGTGCAGCAACTAGATCCAGAGAGTGACGAGAAAACGCTAATTTTTGCCGTAAGAGATAGTCATGCCGATACAATTGTTCAGTTTTTGAAAGAAGAATTTGCAGCCACTGGCGTTGATGTACCCGATGGCGCAATCGAAAAAATAACTGGAAATGTTTATGATCCTGAATTATTGACCAAACGTTTTAAAAACGAAAAATATCCAAACATAGCGGTTACAGTAGATTTATTGACCACAGGAATAGATGTGCCTCAAATTTGCAATTTGGTATTTTTAAGACGGGTTCGCTCTAGAATCTTATTCGAACAAATGGTAGGACGTGCCACCCGTTTATGTCCAGAAATAGACAAACAGTTTTTTAGAATTTATGATGCTGTACGCGTCTATGAAGCCTTGGAAGATTTTACCCAAATGAAAACGGTTTCAAATCCAAGTATATCATTTGTTAAGCTAACCGAGGAATTAGATTTAATAGATACTCCAACACGTGCTAAGAAGCAATTGGAGCAAATTATAGCCAAATTGCAACGTAAGAAAAAGGCGTTGGTTGAAGAGAATTTAGAAGAATTCATGTATTTATGCAAAGGTGATAGTCCTGAAGATTTTATAGATTTTTTAAAGACTATTGAAGGAGACGGAGTGAAATCTATTGTTACTGAATACGTCAGTCTATGGCAATTTTTAGATAAAAAAATATACCAGCCCAAGTTTCAATTGGTATCTGAACACGAAGATAAATATATTGGAATGCAACGTGGTTACGGTAAAGCCGATAAGCCTGAAGACTATATTGAAGGATTTAAGAGTTTTATTATCGAGAATAGAAATAAAATCATGGCCATCAATTTGGTTTGTACTAAGCCATCAGATTTAGACAGAAAATCGTTAAAGGAACTAAAATTGCTTTTGGATCAGGAGGGCTATAATGCCATGACACTTACTGCGGCATGGAAGACCTCTAAAAATGAGGATATTGCAGCCGATATTATTTCGTTTATAAGAACACTAGCATTAGACGCTCATTTAATAAGCCATGAAGAACGTATTGAAAATGCCATAAATAAAGTAAAAATGCTACAGCCTTGGAGCAAAATCCAACAGAAATGGATTGACCGTTTTCAAATGCAATTGCGTAAAGAAACAGTTTTAACCAAAGCAGACTTAGACGCTAAACCTTTTAGTGATGATGGTGGTTTTACGAAATTAAACAAAATATTCGATAATGATTTAGAGCATATTTTAGTAGTTTTAAATGATAATTTATATACCGCATAACCATGCAAGGAAAAGATATATTTGCCGCATCCGAAATAGAAATACTTAGACTGTTAATAAAAAAATACAGCCAAGCGAATACTGCTTCCGACCAAAAAGAAGTTCGGAAAAAATTACGTAAAATAGGTTTTTATGTGTCTGATTTTGGTATTCAAAATATAACCTCACAAGATTTTGAAAGTTTAATAAAGACAGGCAAAATAAGAGTTTTGGGCGGTCTATTTACACATGCATCACAACCAGTAAAAAATCAAATCGAAAAGCCAATTCCAGTTTTTGAAAACACAACTAAATCAGATAATCATTTGGAGGAAGAATTGATTCAAGGTTCTTTCAAAAAAGTAGGAATCATTGATAATTTAGTTCCTGATCAGGCAGGTTTTTACTGTATTAGACTAGCTAATGGCTCAAATTTACCTGAACGATATCAAATACACTTGAAAAACAGAAAACACAGGATTATTTATATTGGTAAAGCAGAAGGGCAGTCATTAAAGAAACGGTTTCTCGGTCAAGAACTTAGGGCAAGGGGGCACGGAACCTTTTTTAGAAGTATAGGCGCTGTCTTGGGTTTGTTACCAGAAAAAGGTTCGCTACTAATTGCCAAAAACAAAAATAATTATACCTTTAAACCTGTCGATGAGAGCAAAATTATTACTTGGATCAACCAAAATTTAGAAGTGAATTGGGTGGTTTTTTCAGGAGATTTTTCTGTTGAAAGGGATTGGATTCAAAAATATAGTCCATTGCTTAACGACACACATAACCCACATAAATTAGATGAATTAAGAGAAGATAAAGCCTATTGTCGGGCAATGGCTAACTGCTAAATCAACAACAAAAATTAATAATAAATTAAGGAGCTGTCACCCTGTGCGCAGTCGAAGGGAAACTTTTAAACCTTGAACAATAAAAACAAAGAATTAATGAGCGCACAAGAAATAGCTAATAAATTATGGAATCTATGTAACGTATTGCGTGATGATGGGGTTACCTACCACCAATACCTGAATGAGTTAACTTATATCTTGTTCTTGAAACTTAGCGAAGTAAAAGGATTTGAAGAACACATTCCAGCCGAATACAAATGGCGACAATTTGTAGAAGAGCATGACAATGCGGCCGCTTTTCAGCGTTACCGTGAATTCTTGACTTCCATAAGCAGCAAAACAACCAGTGACAGTATCAAAGAAATTTATACTGATGCTTCTACAAGTTTGCGCAAGCCAGTAAACTTTAACACCCTAGTACAAGCCATAGACAAACTCGACTGGTACGAAGAAAACGACCGTGATGTCATGGGAGATATCTACGAGAGTTTATTGGAGAAAAATGCAGGAGAAAAGAAAAGTGGTGCAGGACAATACTTTACACCAAGACCGCTGATTAATATCATGGTCGATTTGATGGCTCCAAAACTGGGCGAACGCTGGACAGATCCTGCTGCAGGCACTTTTGGTTTTATGATTGCCATAGACCATTACTTAAAAAGCAAATATGACAATTATTACAATCTCTCCGTTAAAGAACGCAAATTTCAAGAAGAAGAAGCCTTTAGTGGCGTAGAACTCGTGGGTGATGCACACCGTTTAGCCTTGATGAATGCTCGTTTGCACGGAATGGAAAGTCGCATTCATTTGGGAGATACTTTAACGGAATTTGGTAAAACCCTAAAAGATTTTGATGGGGTGCTGGCAAACCCTCCGTTTGGAACCAAACAAGGAGGAGAACGCCCTACACGTGACGATTTTACTTTCCCAACGAGCAATAAGCAACTCAATTTCCTGCAACATATTTATAGAAGTTTAAAGAAAGATGGCAAAGCCAGAGCAGCAGTTGTATTGCCGGATAACGTTTTGTTTGAAGACGGTGATGGACAAAAAATACGCCGTGACTTAATGGACAAATGCAACTTGCATACTATTTTGCGTTTACCAACAGGAATTTTTTACGCCGCAGGAGTAAAAACCAACGTACTCTTTTTTACCCGTGGCAAAACCGAAACCGAGAATACTAAGAATGTTTGGTTTTATGACATGCGTACCAATGCGCCGAATTATGGCAAGCGTACGCCCTTTACCGAAAAAGCATTTGAAGATTTTGTTTTAGCCTACACAGGCGGAATCCCTTTTGATAAAGTAGAAGCCGAATACGATGGATTAGTTTCTGATAATAACCGAGCAACCATAAAAGATGAAAGATGGCAAAGTATCTCTCGTGCTACGATTGAAAAGAAGAACTACAGTTTAGACCTTGGGTTAGTAGCTGACAGTACTTTGACTAACAGCGACGATTTGGGTGAGCCGATTGATATTGCCAAAGAAGCACTTTTGGAATTAAAAAGCATAACTGAGCAGTTGAATGCGATGATAAAAGAATTGAGTTAATGGAAAAGCGATTACCGAAAAATTGGGTCAATGTTTCATTAAAAGATGTTACCAAAAATGTAAAAGGAAAGAAGCCTAAAATTCAATCAGAAGTTGAATTTGAAGGTTCAGTTCCGTACATGGATATTAAAGCATTAGAGTACAATGAAATTAGACAATATGCAGATGTTGAAAGTTCTAAATTATTTGAAGAAGGTGATGTCGGAATGGTTTGGGATGGAGCAAGAAGTGGCTGGGTTTCTAAAACAAATCTTGGAGCAATAGGTTCAACACTTGTAGCATTTAAACCTATACTATTAGAATCTAATTATCTGTTTTATTATTTATTTGAAAAATATCCATTTATTAATTCAAATGCACGAGGTGTCGGAATTCCTCATGTTGATCCTACGGTTTTGTGGAGTTTAGATTTCCCCCTTCCACCACTAGCCGAGCAAAACCGAATCGTAGCTATACTAGACAGTCTTTTTGCCCAACTGGAAATGATAAAAACCAGTATGGCAAGCATTCCTGTATTGCTTAAAAACTTTAGACAACAAGTTTTGACGCAAGCGGTTACTGGGAAGTTGACGGAGAGTTGGAGAGTTGGGAAGGATTTGGAGGGTTGGAAAAAGTGTGTTTTATTAGATGTTATAAATGAAAAACCAAGAAATGGTTATTCTCCAAAAGCAGTAGATTATGAGACACCAGTTAAAAGCCTGTCATTATCAGCAACTACTTCAGGTAAATTTAATCCCTTACATGTTAAATATCTAGATGTTCCAATTCCAAATGAGAAGTCTCATTTATGGTTAAAGAAAAATGATATTTTAATTCAAAGATCTAATTCGTTAGATTACGTTGGCACAGCAGCAGTTTATGATGGCTCTGATTTTGATTTCATATATCCAGATATAATGATGAAAATCCGAGCAAATGATCAAATATTAAACGAATATTTATTTTATTCTTTAAGCTCATCAATGGTTAAAAAATATTTTAAGAACAATGCTTCGGGAACAGCGGGAAATATGCCTAAGATTAATCAGGAAACAGTAAGTAATACGCCTATTAATTTGCCAATACTTCTTGAACAACAAGAAATCGTTTCCCGAGTAGAAAGTTTGTTTGCCAAAGCTGATGCGATAGAAAAACAATACAAAACACTCAAAGAAAAAATAGATGCTTTACCACAGGCTATGCTGCATAAAGCGTTTAAGGGAGAGTTAGTGGAGCAGCTGGATACTGATGGTGATGCAAGGGAGTTGTTGAAAGAGATAGAAGAGTTGAAATCCGTAAGTACTAAAATGAGTAAACTAAAAGAGTTTAATAAAAAGAGTAAACGGAGTTATAAAGAAACAAATGAGGTTTTGGGAATGGTTGCGGAGGACAAAAATTAAAATTTTTGAGTATGAAAAATAAATTAAATACAGCTTTAGGTTTTTATTCTCCTAGTTTTATGAGAATGCATGTGGGGACAGATTTGAGTTTAATTGATTATCGAAAATTAAATGACAATTATACCGAATCTATTTATTTGCATGAATTCACACATTTCATTCAAGATATAACAACCGTTTATGGTTTATCTAATATCAATATTGTTGTTGATTATATGAAATTTGTAAATAATGAAATTATAAAATCTTCTCCTGGACAATTTACTGTTCCTGTACTTCCAATAAAAGGTAAAGATGATAATGTGTTTGCAAATCTCGAAATAAGTACAATTTATAACGGCGATGGAGAAGATGATTATGTAACATTAACAAACCATAGTGCTTTAAAGGGCACAGTTCAAACAAAAAATCAAATTGTTAACCCTACAATAATTGAAATTAGCTATGACGATGAAGACGGTATATCAAAAACTTTTAGTTTTGGAGCATTGTGTATATTAGAAAATATGGCTTATATAATAGAAAGTGAGTGTTACGTTGATTGTGAAGAATCTCCAGATTTACCATATAGTGCCGCTGAAAAACTTGTTGAATTAATACATCCAACTTTTGGTAAAGACCGTTTAAATGTTTTAGCGTTATGCGATGCTTCCCTACAAGTATTTCATCCTGCTGAATATTTTTATAATATCCTATTAAAAATAAAAAACGACAATAAATGTTTTATCAGACCTGAAGAAGTATACGATTATTGTAAAGCTAACATACTTTCATTTAATTTTGAAGGAGCGACTGATTTAACTTCATTACTAAAACAACAGGCCCAAATTTCAATTTCTCAAATTAAAGGATATTTTAACGATACTTCTTTTAATTCCATTAAAGATTGGCTAGAAAATATGATTGTGAATGCTATTGATTTTAGATTATCAAATCCAACTTTTCCACTAGATATTGCAAGAGGAAAAATGCTCAAAACCAATCAAGCATTCAGAAATTTCTTTATTAAGATTGGAACACCTCTCATAACTAACGATTTAGGTAATGTGTATTTATATGACCCTAAAAACAATTCTAATAATTTAAATTACCCATTAATTTGGGCAATTAATCAAATTAATCAAGTGTTTTGGGGTTATCAAAACCATTGCGAACTTAAAGAAGTTTGTATGGCAGGTAAAATTAACGTTGATAATAGATGTGATAATTCTCCTTGGGATAGAGTAAATGATAAGGATTTGTGTCCTTTTGCAATGATTTGGAGACATTGGAAATTAGCTGGTTACAGTCCGATTTAACATCATAAATTCACAAAAAAATAAGACGTAAATTTTTTGCGAAAGAGTGTAAGATAGAATAGTTTGTTATGAAGTTGATGGATTAGAAATTAATCTTTGAAGAGTATTAAAAAAGTGGAGTATTAAAAAAGTTAGCGATGGAAGAAATTGATATTGTACAAATAAGTAAAAGTGTTTTAGCGAGTTTAGCTACTATAGGTTATGAGAAAAATAATCTTATTTCAACTGGACAGCTTATTTTTCCATTAAAAAATCAAGCAAACAGAACTAAAGAAAAAGATAGAATTTCAGAACAAGAGTTACGTCAATTATTCATAGAGAAATTTAAAAATTATTACCTAGAATTGTACTACTCAATTGAAACTCCTACTCAAGCAAAATATAAATTCGGAAAAATATATGAAAGATTCGAGCACAATGAAAATGGACAATCTGCATTACTTGATATGTGCATCTTCAATCGAGTTTTAGATTGTTATAATCGAATTTTAAACATCGAATTTAAATCCAATAATCCTGTTATCAATGGTGTTGGAAAAGATATTTTAAAATTAATGAATGAAAAACAAAATGGTTCTTTTATTCATTTATTAAAAAATACCAATAAGAATACGCTTAAAAATGAAACAAAAACAGGGGTTTTTGATAAGTTTTATAAATCATTTAGTGATTTTCAAAAATACTGGAAAGGTGGTGATAAGAAATACATCCAATTATTTATACTTTCGCTAGAACAAAATTCAAATAGAACAAAAGTTCCAATTTTAATGTATCGAAAAATTGTTGAATCTGATTTATTAAAGTTAAAGGAAATATTCTCTTGTAGTGACTTAGTCGGCATTAAAGATAATGGTTGGGATATCATTTCAATTTCCAAAAAATAATACATAAAAAAGAATTTAAAAGAGAAACAACTTTCGTCATTACCTCATTGGTTATTGGCTATGTTGATGAATGGTCAGGTTAGGGTTGGAGAGGTTGCAAATAGTTATGATAAAAATGATGAGATTTTAAGTTTGGTTGTGGAGGATAAATTAAAATATGTTAAGGGATGAGTTTTAAAATATGTTATATATGGGTTGCTAAATTTAGAAATTTTGAAAATTTTGGAGTTAACTTATCTAGTCAAGTAAAATTTCAATTCATTGATAATAGATTAACTAAAAGTAAACGAGATAATATTCCTGATAATTTTTTTGGTGACGATATTTCTGATGTCACTGGTTTTATAGGCAAAAATGGCACTGGTAAAAGTAATTTATTAGAATTAGTATGTATGCTTGTTAAGGGAGGCAAGACCAGCATAGACTCAGATTTTTTTATCATAATTAAAGATAAAGACAAATTAGTATGTCATTATCGATTTGTAGAATTCAAAAAAATGGAAGCAGATTTTCCAATTTCATTTGAAGAGTACAAAGGCGATTTAGAAAATTTAAAAGTCGTTTATTTTTCCAATGTGTATGATGAACGAACTCACATTTTTGACACAAAGGTATCTGACTTATCTGCAAATAATCGATATCCCAAGAACAATTGGCCAAGTAAAACCAAAACTTCAGACTTTGTAAAGCAAGTACAGTTTATTAGAAGTGAATTCTTTGTTGATTCAGAAATACCAATACCCAAAAAAGTTGTAGTCACACCTAAAATAAGTAGCTATAATTCTTCCTATTGGGAAAGGGGTATAAATTCGAATTTTTCTAAAAATGTAAGTTTTGCGCAAGGATTAAAATCTTTATGGTCAGACATTAACTATCTTAAGCCATCAAAAGATAAATTGTATTATTTTTTACTTTTGGGTATTATTACCGAAGTTTTAAATCAAATAAGAGAATTTAAATCGGATAACTACAGTCTTGATCAATCAATTGAAATACATACTGAAAAATTAATAGAAGATGTAGAACAAATAAAATTGACATATAAAAGCAAGTTTGAAATAGCTAAAAAATGGAAAGATTGGTGCGAGAGGGTAAGTAGTGAAGTGTTTAGAAGAGATTTTCAAAATGGTGTCAAAAGCAGACGTCTAAATAATGAGTTAGAAAACCTGAAAGAAAGTATCAGGTTACTAGAAAAATATGAACAATTTATTGATTCCAAAAACCTAGAAATAAGTACAGAGGGATCAAGGAATAGAAAAACAGAGAGCTATATTCTTAAATTTGATGATTCTGCAAGTCGTCTTGATGAAGATTTTTATAATTTTATGGATCGAAGTAATAAATTCAAGCTAGATTGGGTTGGATTAAGTTCAGGACAAAAAGCTAATCTTGATTTATTTTCATTATTACGTTTTGAATTAAAAAGTATTAAAGCGGATAAAGTCTTAATCTGTATTGATGAAGGGGATCTTTATTTACATCCTAAATGGCAAGCTGATTTTTTCTATAAATTGGTTAATTTAGTACCAAAGTTCAAATCTGCTGATTATCAATTTATTTTAACATCTCACTCTCCTTTTTTAGTTTCAGATTTACCTAGACAAAATTTGGTTTTTTTAGGAGACAATTCTGAGAATTCGTCTATCGTAGATGAAAAAGAAAATATAAAAACTTTTGGTGGTAATCTTGGCGAACTTTATATTGATGCCTTTTTTATGGATGGAGGTTTAATTAGTCGTTTTGCTGCAAGTAAAATACAGATTTTAATAGATAAAATTAATGATAAATCACCTTTAACTGAAGACGACGAATCATTAATAAAGATTATTGGGGATGATTTTATAAAAATCCAAATAGAAAATTTGAGGAATGGTTAAAATTGACGATAATACGGCGACAGATTTGGATAAGTTAGCTTTGGAACATTATGATAACTTAACTACTAAGAGGAAAGCTGATGGAACATATAAAAAAAAAGAATCACTAATAGGTCGTATCCAAAATCAACTTATTATTGATATTCTTTTTCCTGAAAGGGTTAAATTTTGGAACTATTTTTTAGCTAATAATTTTAGCAATCTTAAAAGAATTATAACTTCTCGTCCTGATGAATTGCAAGTTATTATTGCTGAAATTGAAAACTTATTTGTTGCTAATTTTTTATCAACAAATGTTAGTTACAACTCGGCAAATTTAAACGATTTTGGTAATATAGTAAAAAATGTAATTAACTATGAATGGTATCGTAAGACAGATAAGCCCGCAATTTACTTTAGTCAATTTAATATTAACTTTTGTCCTTATTGTAATAAAGATGAAGTGCAAAATATTCAAGTAATAGATTTTTCTTCGGGGAATGTAATTAGAACTAGGCTGTATCAACTTGATCATTTCTACCCTCGATCGAGATATCCATATTTGTCATTATCTTTTTTTAATTTAATCCCAGGTTGTGCCATGTGCAATGCCACTTTAAAAGGTGAAAAAGATTTTAAAATTACTACTCATTTCAATCCATTTCATATGAGATTTAATGAGCATTTTAAATTTCAATTAAATTCAATTATTCCAAATAACGCTTCTGAAATTTCAATAATTTTTGATAATCTTACTGCTCATGCTGATAATCAAATATTTGATTTGCATATTTTAGAAAGATATAACCAAGGAGCTACAAAAGATATATTATTTGATATGATAAATTTATTTAAACATCGCACTGTCAAAGTCCAGCGCTCTGTACTGAGTCAACTCAGAGGACTAGCGGGTAGTGTAGAGTTAAGCACTATTGCTTTATTAAATAGCCAAGGAGTGCCGCTAGAACCTGAGCAGATAAATAAAAAACAGCTCGGTAAAATAAAGAGAGATGTTTGTCTGCAAATGGAAATAATTAAATAACATAATACTTTCAAAAAACATAAAAATGGGCTACGTCATTCAAGAATTTCTTAAAAAAGATAAAATTGTTGATGCCACACCTAAAGACTTAATGTCAATACTTCTTGAAAAAGGTTTTTTCAAGAAAGACCATCGAGAAGGTTTGTCATTGAGAGAAATATTAAGAGAATTGGATAGTAGAAATGAGTTATATCTGCTACCACAAGTTAGAGCTGATAGAAAAGAAATAAATGTGAGTTGGTTCTTTAATGCAATAGGAATATAATTACTTATCAAAAAAATGAACGAAAAATTATATCAGTTAAAAGAAATATTTTTAAATGAATGGCCACTATCAAGAATAGAACAACTACAATTAGAAGAATATACAAACCTTGATAAAACTTCTTTTTGTTATTGGCTAGAAGCTAAAACACATGATTTAGGAAGTATTTGGGGTGGATCATCTTATAAATTTGGTATTTATAAACGAAGAGATATTAGTACCACAATCACTGTTGATAATAGAATTACTGATGGTGAATATGCTTGGTTTCAAAAGTATGGTGTTACAAAAAATGAAGCATTTGAAACAGTGAAAGCTATACTAATCAGCATTATTAAGCACGTGCAAAATAATGAATTAGAAAAAATTGATGCTATTGATTTAGGAGATGCTTATAAATGGAAAATTGCATTTTTATATGGTAATTTTAATATAATTAATATTTTTAAAAACGAGTCCTTGGTTGAAGCAGCACAATCTTTAGGATATGATGACACCAACAGAAGCTACACAACTTTAAACAATTTTTTGTTATTAAAAAGAGAAAATAATCAAGAATATTTTGAGTTTACAGCAGCATTGTGGAAACAAACTTCTTTAGCAAATCCAACAAAGTACTGGATTTATGCACCGGGAGAAAATGCTTCAAAATGGGATGAGTTTCATCACGAAGGAATAATTGGGTTGGGTTGGGATGATTTGGGTGATTTAGATAATTATTTAAATAAAAGTGAAATAAAGAAGAAATTACAAGAATTAGAAAATGTAACATCATCTAAACAAAATGACACAGCAGCTAATTATGAATTTCATAAAGTAATAAAGGTTGGAGATATAATCATTGTAAAAAAAGGAGTATCTGAACTTTTGGGTTATGGTGTTGTAACTTCGGACTATTACTATGATGAGCAAAAATCTACTTATCAAAAATGTAGAAAAGTAGATTGGAAGCTAAAAGGAAATTGGAAAGTTGATTTTAATTTGCCACTTAAAACCTTAACTGATATAACAAAATACCCTACAGACGATAAAAATTATTCGAAGTACTATCAAAAGTTAATGAGTATTTTACAAGGTAATTTTAAAGAATTTATTGATATAAAAGAAGAATTTATAAACTGGATGATTACCAATGTTAGTGGAGGTAATTATTATAAAAACCAATTTTCGTCAAATATTAATAAACTCCGTGACGAGTTACATCTTTATGAAAATAAATATCAAGAAAGTTTTGATGATAAATTATTTAAAATTAATTCGGGAGAATTTAGAAACGAAATAAATCGTACTACTTTAAATATTTACAATAAAGAAACACTGTTTTCTGAATTTAATAAAAATCACTTTTCTGAAAGGCCAAGGGCGATATTAGGAAATAAAAATTATATTAAATTTCTGAATGAATATTTTGGAAATATAGAAAGTGTAGATCAGAGCAAAATTAAAAATGACATGAGTTACAAAGCATCTCTCAACCAAATCCTATACGGACCATCGGGAACAGGAAAAACCTATCATACTATTAATAAAGCTCTACAGATTATAAATGAAGAGGAAGAAAAAAAGTTGGATTGGTCAGATCGCAAATCTGTCAAAGAACTTTTTGATAAGAGAGTTGATGAAGGTAGAATTGTTTTTACGACTTTCCATCAAAGTATGAACTATGAGGATTTTATTGAAGGAATAAAACCTGAAGAGCCTGAAAATGAAGGAGATCCTGTTATTTATAAAATTAAGTATGGTATTTTTAGAAACCATTGCATAGAAGCAAGTTTTGAAATTGCTCAGCTAAGAGAGGATGATATAACGGAAGAAGTATTAGATTTTTCTATTCTATATGATAGGTTCATTGAAGATATTGAAGAAAAACTTATTGAAGGGGACTTAGTTGAGTTAGAAATTAAAAATGGGGGAAAAGTGATAGTGGAGGGCATTTCTCAACAGAGAAATATTATTATAAAACATCACTCTGGTGAAATTACATATACAGTTTCAAAAGCAAGATTAACAAAATTACAAGCTGCTATTAAGGAATTAGATCAAGTCAATAATATAAATGATGAATTTAGATCTATTATTGGCGGTAGTAATTCATCCGCTTACTGGTCAGTTTTAAATGCGATTCGAAAAGAAAAAGTTATAATTCCACAAAATAAAGAAAAAAGAAAATACACTTTTGAAGAAAAAAAAGAAGTGGTGTTTTCACTCTCTAAAGCTGATTTTAAAAATAAAAAAGGAAAACCATTTGTTCTAATTATTGATGAAATTAACCGGGGTAACGTTTCACAAATCTTCGGAGAATTAATCACATTAATTGAAGATGATAAACGTCTAGGCATGGATGAAGCCTTAGAAGTAACGTTGCCATATAGTAAAGAAAAGTTTGGTGTTCCTCCAAACTTGCATATAATTGGCACGATGAACACTGCTGATAGAAGTGTAGAAGCATTAGATACCGCTTTGCGAAGACGTTTTTGTTTTGAGGAAATGCCACCAAAATACGATCTACAAGAATTAGAATATGATATCTTCGGTCAAAAGGCAGCTACTGTTCTAAAAACAATCAATAATAGAATCGAAAAGCTACTGGATAAAGACCACGCAATCGGACATTCTTATTTTCTTTCTAAAGATGAAGGCAAGATAGTTGATTCATTTTATAAAAATATCATTCCCTTATTACAGGAATACTTCTTTGGTGATTATCGTAAAATAGGATTGATATTAGGGCAAGGATTTGTCAGACTGAAAGAATGGGAAAAAACAGATGGTGTTTTTGCTGATTTTGATGGTAGTACGGATTATGCTGATAGAGAAGTTTTTGAAATTATAGATTATAGAAAAATTAGAGATTATAAGTTGAAATTCAATAATGCTGATGTTGTAATGAATTTTGCAAAAGCGATAAAAGTTTTAATGAAGCAAACAATTGAGTAAGGT
The DNA here is from genome assembly GCA_010365115.1 of Paludibacter sp. Lineage (GTDB taxonomy): Bacteria > Bacteroidota > Bacteroidia > Bacteroidales > Paludibacteraceae > Paludibacter. Next base: position 3,330 of record JAAFGX010000058.1, on the reverse strand, counting down.
TAAAGAACATATTGTAGTTTTTGAACACGAAATACTTCGGGTTGATAAAGGAGATAAAAAAATCACTCCAGATCAATTTGAAGCATTAGAACGTTACTATGGTGATGGTGTTCCCTATTATAAATTAATCAATAAGGGAGTTCAATTCAATGAGCATGTTGGTGTAATTCAGATAGGGAACATATTGATTGAAGTATTACCAAAAGCTGACAAGAATGCACACTCAGAAACTGAAGATAAAAAGTGGCGTGATTTATTAATTGGTATGCTAAGAGCAGTTGGTAGTTTTGATATTAAATCGACTAGTTCTAGTAATTTAAAAATCAAACCCAACACTATCTTGGATTTGTATTTTGAATTGTATGTAAAGGAGGTTGAGTATTTGTTGCACAGCGGTTTGGTGAAAAAATATAGAAAGAAAGAAGCTAACGTAACCGCTTTGAAAGGGAGCTTGCAATTTGCAAAGCACATTCAATACAACATTACCCATCAAGAACGTTTTTATGTTCGTCATATAACTTACGATGTTGATCATACGTTGCATTTTATCATTTATAAAGCGTTGAAGTTTTTGAAGCAGATAAATACCAATAATGATTTGCATAGTCGTATTGGATCGTTACTATTGAGCTTTCCTGAAATGCCAGATGTTAAGGTAAACGAAGCTACATTTGATAAATTACATTTTAACCGTAAAAATCAACATTATCAAAAGACAATTGAAATTGCCAAAGTGCTATTATTACAGTATCATCCAGATGTAAGCAAAGGAAGAAATCATGTTCTCGCTTTAATGTTTGATATGAACTTGCTTTGGGAGCAATTTGTATATGTGAGTTTAAAGAAAAAATCGGAGGTGATTACCAGAGTGACTTCGCAATCTTCAAAATATTTTTGGAAACCTAAAAATGGTAGAAGAACTAGAATGATTCCAGATATTGTTATTGAAAGTACACACGGTAATATTGTCCTGGATACCAAATGGAAAAACCTGAATGGTTACAATCCCTCACCTGATGATTTACGTCAAATGTACGTCTACCATGAGTATTATAACGCAAAGAAAGTAGCATTGGTTTATCCTGGAAAAAACGAGAACAGTAGATCAGGAACCTTTGTTGGTTTTGATGGCAATGAAGGAGATAAGCATTGTAGTGTTTTGTTGGTTGATGTTGATTTAAAGAATGACATTAAATCTTGGCAAGAAAAGATAAAAGAAAATATAGAGGGATTTATAAAGGGAATATTTATTTAAATACGAATAGGTTACGAAAAAGTAGTATAAAAAAATTAAAGAATAATGGACCATTGGAAAAAGCAAAGTATTGATAGTTTTGTAGAGGAAATTAAAAAATACTATTTAGATTGTTCAGAAGATTCCTTTCCAAATCAAGGGATTGTTGACAAGATAAATAAGGAAGACTGTAAATATTTAAATGAAAATTTAAATCTGTCGCAAATTGTCGGAGTCGATTCAAATTTAATTTTGAATGAAACCTTAAAGAACAAGGAAAAAAGAAAATTTTCAAATTATATTTTAAGATCAAAAACTATTAACCTAGAAGTAAATCATATAGATGGAGAGGGGAAAACAGTATTTATTAGATTAATAGAAAATTATTTTGTAGATAAAAATGGTGTTTTACTGTCCTCAATAAATTTCTTGCTGGACAGAGATTATAATATTAAGGAAAAAGATGTAAAATTTGTTACCGATCTTTACAAAAATATTAAATCACAAGATCAGTTGGAAGATTGGGCACTTTTAAGATTTGCGGTAAAATTAAATGACAAGCAAAAATATTCATTGGCCTATCTAAAACAAAAAGAATTGTTTGTGATTTTATCTTTGAAAATGAACAAACCTATTTATTTTAACTTTCCTAATTTACTCGGTATTATGAATAATGCGCTTCAATTTTACAGAGAAAATGGAGAAATTATTATAAAAGCGATGGCCTGTTATGAGAGAGAGCATAAAATAAAAGAACTTGACTACAAAAAAGGAAATTTTAGAAGGAAGCTTGCAGAATTTGAAAGTAATAAACCAATTCAGAATAAAGATTTAGAGAATCTTATAGTTGAGTTATTCCCTGAATTAGTTTAAAGCTTCTACCATCATTAAAAAACATTGCAATAGACAATTACTATATGAGTATTATTAATAATTTAAATGAAAAACAGAAAGCTTCCGTCCTTTCTGAAGCAAAGAGAGTCTTAGTTCTTGCAGGAGCAGGATCAGGCAAAACGAAAACGGTTATCTCAAAATTGTTACATTTAGTTAGTGAAAAGAGTGTAAAATCTTCTTCAATTCTGGCAATAACATTTACAAAAAATGCAGCAAATGAGATGACGGATAGGTTACTTATTTCTAGTGATCTAACGTGTGAGTATGAAACTTTTATACAAAATAAATTTACAACTCCTAGCCAGAAAGATCTTGAAAGAAAGAAAAGAATAAGTAACGAGCCATGGATATCCAATTTGACAATCAAAACGTTTCATTCATTATGTTACAAGATTCTAAGAGATAATGGTAATCCAGTTTTTGATAATAAGTTTAAATTAATCACGGATAATACTGCCGAAGATGTTGATTTAAAAAACCATGAATTAATTTCGGTTGAAAAGCCGAAGGAAATTTTAGGAAAGATGTTAATTCTGGCCTGTAAGAATAGAGATTATATTCTGAAGCTAAAAAGATATATTCTCGATTTCTATGTTGACAAAGTAGCGATTGAACGAGAGATAAAGCTATATACAAATGAGGGACAAACTACGTATACAACGCTAAAAGGTGAAAAAGTTAAATCTAAATCTGAGCGTGATATAGCCGATTGGCTTTATAGGCACAATATTAAATATGTCTACGAGAAAGTAACGAACTTCAAAGATTTTAATTTTAAGCCTGATTTTTTTATACCACAGGCTAATCTGTATCTTGAACATGTAACGGACAAAAGTTACAAGATGGCAGATAAAGAAAGACAATTTGTTGAGGGGGGTAAAAACTGTGCCGTTACCTATGAATCTATCATGAACAATTCTATTCTATTTAATCTGGCAATGGAGAGAATAGTTAAAGGAAAAATTTCGGAAGAAATAACAGCAAATATCTCTCTGAGTTATGAAGAAGAATTCAATAGATATCATAATAAGGTAGATGAGTTTCTAAAAATGACTATGAGGTTACAGTCTATGATAAAGGGTGAAGATCTAGATCTAGATATGCTTTTGTGGATAAACCAGTTGATGATGTGCCACTCTTTCCAGTAAAAAAGAGGTACGGATTCCGGTTGAAGATGTGCCACTTTTTAAACTTAAATTAGG
>JAAFGX010000002.1 GCA_010365115.1 Paludibacter sp. | reverse complement strand
AGGAGTTTGCCATCAGTAACTTAAGTCATATAATAGTGGGAAACCTCTATAAGGTTTTGTAATCATTTATTTCACTTTCCCCCAGATGAATCTGGGGGTTATGCATTGAAAACTCCTACGGAGTAAATATTAGAAAATATTTTACCCACACAAAACGTTATAGAGCCAAAAAATGTATTAATATCCAATTCCAATAAAACCTTTAATTAGTTCTACTTATCACTATTTTAGTCTATTTCTGTATCAACTTATTAAATTTGAATTGAGCTCAAAATCAATGCGTTTAATGTGTTGATAAAATAACTATTTTTTTGTAGCTTTGCATCCCATAAACAAACGGGAAAAGGGAATATGGAAAAAAAGAGAATTAAAACGGCTTTAGTATCTGTTTATCATAAAGATAGACTTGATGTCATCATAAAAAAACTACACGCAGAAGGAGTTGAATTTATCTCTACCGGTGGAACACAATCTTTTATCGAATCACTTGATATTCCGTGTAGTGCAGTGGAAGAACTAACAGGTTACCCATCAATATTAGGCGGAAGAGTAAAAACATTACATCCAAAAGTGTTTGGTGGTATTCTTGCCCGTCGGGATTTGGAGTTGGACCAAGACCAAATTCAGGAATATGGAATTCCAGAAATTGACTTAGTAATAGTTGATTTATACCCTTTTGAGGCTACTGTTGCTGCTGGAGCTGACGAGCCAACAACGATTGAAAAAATTGATATCGGCGGCATTTCTTTGATTCGTGCAGCTGCCAAAAATTTCAACGATGTGGTGATTGTTGCTTCGCAAGACCAATATGAACCACTGCTGGATATAATTACAGCAAATGGTGCTGAAACTACTTTTGAAGAACGTCGCTGGTTTGCTAAAGAAGCTTTCGCAGTTTCATCGCATTACGATTCGGCTATTTTCAACTATTTCGATGCACAGGAAGAAAGTGCTTTCCGCTACAGCGAAAATAATTCTAAAGTGTTGCGTTACGGTGAAAATCCTCACCAACGTGGTATTTTCTTTGGAAAATTCGACGACTTGTTCGAACAATTGCAAGGAAAAGAAATTTCGTATAATAACTTGCTAGATATTGATGCAGCCGTAAATCTTATTAACGATTTTGACGATATTACATTTGCCATTCTAAAACACAATAATGCCTGTGGAATTGCTTCTCGTCCTGTTTTAGTGGATGCATGGAATGCAGCTTTAGCCGGCGATCCTGTTTCGGCATTTGGTGGCGTTCTTATTACTAATGCAGTAATTGATAAAGCCACTGCCGAAGAAATGAACAAAATTTTCTTTGAAGTTGTTATTGCTCCCGATTATGATTTGGAAGCAATTGAAATTTTAAGCCAAAAGAAAAACAGAATAATTCTGATTATTAAAGGAGCCAAAGTAAAAACAAATCAATTCCGCTCGTTACTTAACGGAGTTTTAGTTCAAGACAAAGACACACATACTGAATCGGCTGACGAATTAACTGTTGTAACTGAAAAAGCACCTACAACACAAGAAATAGAAGATTTGCTTTTTGCCAATAAAATAGTAAAACACACCAAATCTAACGCAATAGTGTTTGCTAAAAACAAACAAATGTGCGCCAGCGGTGTTGGTCAGACTTCAAGAGTAGATGCGCTGACACAAGCCATTGACAAAGCAAATGCATTTAAATTCGATTTGAATGGTGCTGTAATGGCTTCAGATGCATTTTTCCCATTTCCGGACTGTGTGCAAATTGCGGCAGAAGCTGGAATTTCAGCTGTAATTCAACCAGGAGGTTCAATAAACGATAAACTTTCAATAGAAAAATGTAACGAAACGGGATTATCGATGGTAACTACTGGATTCCGTCATTTTAAACACTAAATCAGTTACAAGGTTTTAGTTACAAGTTACAAGTTACAAGAACAAATAAATTAACAAATACTGACGACTATTGTCTGTCGTCTATAGACTAAAAAATATGGGACTATTTTCATTTACGCAAGAAATAGCGATTGACTTAGGAACTGCGAATACGATAATCATTTACAACGACAAAATTGTAGTGGATGAACCATCGGTAGTAGCTTTGGACAAACGTACCGATAAGCTAATTGCAATCGGCGAAAAAGCCCGTCAAATGGTGGGTAAAGAAAACGAAGGAATTCGTACTGTTCGTCCATTACGCGATGGAGTAATTGCCGACTTTTATGCTGCTGAATTAATGATTCGCGGGATGATAAAAATGATTCCAACAAAAAATCATCTTTTCTCTCCTAGCCTTAAAATGGTAGTTTGTATTCCTTCGGGAAGTACCGAGGTGGAAATTCGAGCGGTACGTGACTCGTCGGAACATGCTGGTGGTCGGGAAGTGTACATGATTTACGAACCCATGGCTGCTGCAATCGGAATTGGAATTGATGTGGAAGCACCAAACGGATGTATGATTGTTGATATCGGTGGTGGAACTACTGAAATTGCGGTTATTTCCTTGGGCGGTATTGTTTCAAATAAATCAATCCGCATTGCCGGTGACGATCTTACTTTGGACATTGTGGAATACATGGGACGCATGCACAATATCAAAGTAGGTGAACGCACTGCCGAATTAATTAAAATCAACGTGGGTGCAGCATTAACCGAATTGGAAGACGCTCCTGAAGATTATATTGTTCACGGGCCAAACAGAATGACGGCATTGCCAATGCAGGTTCCTGTTTCGTATCAGGAAATTGCCCACTGTCTTGAAAAATCAATTTCAAAGGTGGAAGCAGCTATTTTAAGTGCTTTGGAACAAACACCGCCCGAATTGTATTCCGATATCGTTCAACGTGGTATTTACTTGGCCGGTGGTGGCGCTTTACTTCGCGGGTTGGACAAGCGTTTGACCGATAAATTGAACATTCAGTTTCACATTGCCGATGATCCATTGCGCGCAGTAGCTCGCGGAACAGGAATCGCGCTTAAAAACGTCGATAAATTCTCGTTCCTGATTAGATAAGATTTTTTGAAATTTTCGGTAAACACAGCAATTATTGTGTGTGTTTACCGAAAATTTTTATTCTGAGTAACATCCATTTCGAAGTGCAGTTTCACCTATCATGAAGAATCTCATCAATTTTTTGATTCAATATAGTGTTGTTTTTTTATTTCTGTTATTGGAAATAATCTCGTTCAGCATGATTGTGAATAATCGGGAATATCAGAAAAATGCGTTTCTTTCGTCTAGTAATTATTTAGTTTCAGGATTATATGAATGGAACAATTCAGTGGTCGAATTTTTTAAACTCCGAGCTGCCAATGATAATTTAGCAGAAGAAAACACGGCTCTAAAAAATCAGATTATCAATTTACATAACAAACTGACAACACTTCAACCCGAACTTCAAGATTCGATACGATTCCACATTCCTCCTGAAATGGAATATCAGTTTATTTCAGCCAAAGTCATCAACAGTTCTACCAATAAACTTCAAAATTACATTACACTTAACAAAGGTGCAATAGATGGTGTAAAAGTTGATATGGGTGTAATTAGCGATGAAGGTGTGGTAGGAATCGTGAAAACTGTTTCCAATAGATTTTCGGTTGTGATCCCAATATTGAATCCCAAAATTGAGATTAGTTGTAAATTTAAGCGAAGCAATTATAGTGGATCGTTGCTTTGGTCCGGAGCAGATTATCGATATGCAAATCTCACCGATATTGCCCGCCATGTAGAATTATCATTGGGAGATACCTTAATTACCAGCGGATTGACAATTACATTCCCCGAAGGAATTCCAGTAGGAAACATCGAAGATTTCAAAATAAAAGAAAGCGATGCTTATTATAAAATCAAAGTAAAACTAGCTGTGAATTTCCGTACACTTTCGCATGTAAAAGTAATCAATTATCTAAATTACAAAGAGCAACGAAATCTAGAAAATACATCAGAAGATTAATTTTCAATTATCAATGTGCAATTTCCAAATGATTAGATCAATATCCAAATGAAACGTTTTAATTATGAATTATTAATTATGAATTATTAAATGCCTACAGTTCTTCAAAATATATTACGCTTTATTATACTGGTGCTTTTACAAGTGCTTGTGCTGAACAATATACAGTTTTTAGGGTATATCAATCCTTTTATCTATATTTTATTTATCCTTTCATTGCCCGTTCTCACTCCCCGTTGGTTTGCACTTTTACTTGCATTTGCTATTGGTATTACGATTGACATTTTTTCAAACACAATGGGTATGCATGCATTTGCTGCTGTATTTGTTGCATTTTTGCGAAATGGAATAATTAAACTTTTTACATCATTAGAAGAGGGAAATAATCCTACACCCTCATTTCACACACTTGGTGTTGGTGCTTATGTTAAGTATGTAGTGTTAATGGTATTTCTACATCATGTAACTATATTTTTTCTCGAAGCATTTTCCTTTGCTCAATTCTGGATCATTTTAATAAAAATTCTTCTGAGTTCATTGATAACAATTTTACTGATTCTCGGTTTTCAATCTCTTAAAAGAAAATAAATAATGATAAACGACACACTCCAAAACAGAAGATATATAATTGCCATTATCATGTCAGCTGTGATTGTTGTGTATATATTACGCTTATTTTCGATACAAATTTTGGAATCGAAATACAAAGAAGGTGCTGACAGTAATGCATTTTTAAAAAAAACGCAATTTCCACCTCGTGGTTTGATTTATGACAGAAACCATGTTTTAATGGTTTACAACAAACCGGCTTATGATATAGCCCTTATCATGCGGGAAATCCGTAATTTAGATACCTTGACTTTTTGCAGAGCTTTGAACATTGATAAAAAGTACTTTATCAAACGAATTGCAGAAATTAAAGATCGAAGAAAGAATAATGGGTATTCCTCATACACACCACAACTGTTTATGAGTCAGTTAGGAATCGAAGACATTGCCACCATTCAACAGTCAATGTACAAATTTCCTGGTTTTTATATCCAAAACAGAACGCTTCGCGAGTACGCTTTTCCAAATGCAGCACATGTATTGGGCAGCATCGGTGAAGTGTCGAGACGAAAACTTGAGTCAGACGATTATTATAAACAGGGTGATTACGCCGGACGTGATGGAGTTGAATATACTTACGAGAACCAGTTAAGAGGAGAAAAAGGAGTAGAAATATTACTTCGAGATGCAAAGGGTAGAATAAAAGGAAGCTATGAAAATGGGAAGGAAGATATAGCTCCAAAGGCCGGTGTAAATCTTACGCTCACACTTGATGCTCAATTACAAATTTTAGGAGAGAAATTACTAGCGGGAAAAGTGGGAAGCGTGGTAGCTATTGAACCCAAGACCGGTGAAATTCTGGCAATGGTTTCAAATCCATCTTTTAATCCATCAATTTTGGTAGGACGCCAGCGTTCAAAAAATTATTGGGCATTGGTCAAAGACCCTACAAAACCACTAATGAACAGGGCAACACAGGCGCAATATTCTCCTGGTTCGGCATTTAAACCTCTTCAAGCTTTAGTTTTGCAGCAAATGGGAGGAATTAATGAACATACCATGTATGCTTGTAGCGGTCCAGCTTCTTCGCCTATAAAATGTACTCACAATCATGGTTCACCTGTTAGTCTGTTAAGTGCCATTGAACAAAGTTGTAATCCATATTTCTGGTTTGCATTTAAAAACACAATAGAGAAAGATGGGTATGGTGAAAAAAACCTTATTTTCAGAAATAACTATGATGATTGGGCTGATCGGGTAAAGAGTTTCGGACTTGGTGAGAGATATACAGATAGTGATATTTACGAACAATCAAGAGGTTATATTCCAACAGAAAAGTTTTATAACAAGGTTTATCGTTCCGTAACTGGTTGGCGTGCAATTACTATCCGGTCACTATCAATAGGACAAGGTGAAGTATTGGTAACTCCCCTGCAATTAGCAAATACGATGGCTGCTATTGCCAACGAAGGATATTACATCACCCCACATCTAAATAAAACGGATTCAATATTAAAACACATTCATCATGTGAAGGTAGATAAAAAATTCTTTCCCATAGTGAATGAGGGAATGTGGCAGGTTTTTGAATTTGGAACTGGTCGTCATTTCAAAATACCAAACACCAGTATGTGTGGAAAAACAGGAACAGTTCAGAATAATCACGGTAAAGATCACTCCATTTTTGTTGGTTTTGCACCGCGCGAGAATCCGAAAATTGCTATAGCCGTTGTGGTTGAAAATGCCGGATTCGGAGCAACATGGGCAGCTCCAATTTCCAGCTTAATGATGGAACAATATATCTATGGTAAAATCGATCGTGTTGAATTATTAGAAAGAATGTCTTCATCAATTACAAATCTGGATGTTAAAGAACGTTAGTATACGATATGCTTTGGACTGGACAACGGTATTTTTCTATGTTGTTCTGGTTTTTATGGGTTGGATTAGCATCTACGGTGCTAGTTACGATTTTGATCAAGCAAGCATTTTTGATTTCAATCAGCGTGCAGGAAAACAGTTTGTGTGGATTCTTACAGCTTTTGGGTTAGGTGGCATGTTGTTGCTTGTCGATTCCAAAATGTATAATATTTTTGCATATTTTATTTATGTATCGGCCATGTTGTTACTATTACTAACCATATTTGTGGCAACCGATATAAAAGGTTCACGATCGTGGTTAGTGCTTGGCCCAGTAAGTTTCCAACCTGCCGAATTGGCTAAAATGGCCACTGCATTAGCATTATCTAAGTTTATGAGTTCTTACAACTACAAGCTCAAAAACTGGAAAGACATTATCCCGTTGGGAATGTTTATATTTCTTCCTTTTGCGCTCATTATACTACAAAAAGAAACAGGTTCAGCCTTAGTTTTCATTGCCTTTTTGCTCATGTTTTACCGCGAAGGAATGAATGGTATTGTTCTGTTAATAGGCACTTTTGCAATTGTACTTTTTATAATTATTATTCGCTTCAGCATTATACCCATTCAGGTCGACAGAGGAACGTTGGGAATGATAATTTCAATGGGAATGATTCTGTTTTTGCAAATTATATATGCCGTATATTTCACTAGAAACAGAAAAGAAGCATTTATTTTACTTCTCGGAATCATTTTTATCGGAATTGGTTCTTATATAATAAATATTTGGTTTAGAGTCAATTATAATTATATAGCAATTTTTGCTGTAATTGCTTCTTGCATTTATTGGATGATAATCGAAATGGTAAATAGATACAAACGCTATTGGATGGTAGTCGCATTATCCATTGGTTCTGTTTTATTCTGTTTTTCAGCTGATTATTTATTCGAAAAAGTATTGCAACCCCACCAACAAATCCGCATTAAAGTGCTGCTCAACATGGAAGATGACCCTACAGGTGCCGGCTACAACGTTAATCAGTCTAAAATTGCAATTGGTTCTGGAGGTTTTTGGGGAAAGGGATTCTTAAACGGGACTCAGACTAAATTGAAATACGTTCCTGAGCAAGATACCGATTTCATATTTTGTACTGTGGGAGAAGAACATGGATTTTGGGGTTCCACGTTGGTGTTATTTATTTACTGGCTTTTTTTAATGCGTATACTGCGTATTGCCGAACGACAGCGAGAGGTTTTTAGCAGGGTGTATGCCTATTGTGTTGCAAGTATATTCTTTTTTCACCTCACAATAAATATTGGAATGGTACTTGGAATAATGCCTGTAATTGGAATACCATTGCCATTTTTTAGTTACGGCGGATCCTCACTTTGGGGCTTTACAATTTTGCTTTTTATTTTATTAAGATTGGATGCTGCCAGACTGGAACGACTCCGTTGAAATGAATTACAGTTATTTGCAATATGTATTAATATTTATAAGCTGCTAATTTCCACTAACGTAAAAAAGTACAAATACTCTTCTATCACATCAGTTGTGTAACTATCGATTGTGTTTCTTTGGAAAAAGTAAGCTTACATACCATATGAAAATTTATAGTTATCCATTCACTTACTTTTATTAATCCAAACATCTCTACAGGAGGTTCCAAACCAAAATCGCGGATATTTATTTTTTTGGAACCATCTACCGAAATATATTCACCATGTCTGCTCGAACTGACAAGAATATTATATGGCTTGGTTACTCCTGTAATTGTTATACTTAAAAATGCTTTTCCTTTCGAATAGATTTCTTTTTCAACTCCGGGAACTGTTTCAATGTAATTCAATTGAACATCAAGCGTAGGAAATGCATCGGATTTTATTAGTTTTAAGAAATCACGTAACGCCATCCTATTGTCTGATGTAAAATTCTTCACATCTATCGAAAGCTGGTTTTCGCTTAAATATAGTTTGTTGTGATTTTGGGTTACGGTGGTTATGATCCTTTTTCCTAACAATTTTTCTCCACCATGATAAAGTTTAAACGCAAAAATATTGGAGGTGCCATTAATAGCAAGCCAACTATTCTTCATCAAATCAATTTTGACTATTGTTTGTGAAAATAAATTGCCGGAAAATAAAATGATTAGCAATATAAAGCTAACTGCCTTTTTCATAACTCAAAGGTATACATTATTTTAGAAAAATAAACCGATAAGAGAAATTCTTACCGGTTTATTATTTAAACTTTTAATTTGATTAAAATCCCACAACTGCTTCCAATACAAAACCCTTAAAGTTACCACCATTCAAAATACTTTGAGGAGCGTTCGCATAGTCGTAATTCTGATTTGTATATTCCAATTTAGCCATTACGTTTTTAGTTACAAACCAACCAGCACTAATTGCCAAGCGGTCTACACCAACATTATATGGAGCTAAGGCAGCAACTGCAGTAGTTTCACCTTTATGTGCCACTTGTTGAGATAAAGTAATTGCTGCTGGAGCAACAGCTGCAACAGCTGAAGTTTTTGGTAATTTTGCAGTAACGGTATTATATCGAACACCCACCCAGAAGTTTTCGTCTTTTCCAAAACGGTAAACCAAATCACTTGCAAGTTGATTTGCATTACGTTCGCCGGTTATTTCATCTTTTGCTCTACCATTTGCGTTTTCGTAAGTTGAGAACCATTCTAAACCACGGAATTTTACAAATAAATTACCCATAACAGTAGTCAATTTGTCAGAAAGTCCTGGATTAAGGCGACCAGAAGCAAAAGCTGAGGATGAAGGCGCTGCAAAATCCATTACGCCAAAATAGTGTGAACCTGTGCGGTCGCCACCAAACATGGTTTGACCAAGCGAACCTGCTGTATAATAAATTGAACCAGTTAAACGAACACGAAGATCTTCTGTAAATTGCTTGTCGTAGCCTAACTTGCCCAAGAAAGCTGGTTTATGAATGCCATCAGTAGCACCGGCAACCGGAGTACCTTTAACAATATTGCTGTTCAATTTACCTGAAGTCATACCCAAAACTCCAACTATTCCATTGTAATTTACATTAGCTTCGGCACCAACTTCAGTAGCAAATTCATCCATAATATAGTTTTCAATAAACGGATTATAGATTGAATTACCACCATCAGAGCGACGGAAGTGAGCATCACCGTAGTTAACTTCCATTTGACCCACTTTAATAGTGGTGTATTTCATAATGTTATCAACTAGATCAAGATTTAAGAAAGGAAGTTTGTCAAATTGAATGTAACCTCCCTTAACCCATGTTTCGTTGTGGTGACGTGATGCAAGATATAATTCCATATTCAAAGCAACACCATCAGCTAATTGAGTGTTTATCATTAAATTGGCACTTGCAAGATTAAATCCGCTAACTAAAGGGATTAAAACATTTTGATCCACACCAGCAACAAATCTTTGATTTGCATAATCAGAAACATTCACTGTTGTAGTTGCATTCAAAACATTTGGTGTTACAGTTGCAACATCAGCTGATCTTGCATTACTGTGGTTTAACATTTGGTATGATTGTGTAAATCCACCACCAAATGTTGTTTTAACGCCCGTAAATTCGGTTTCTGCTTTTTTGCTGTCAAATACATTAATACCCGTTTTGTCAGTTGGTCTGAACTGAGCAAACATCATGCTGCTAAAAAACAAAGCAGCTGATAGTGTAATAATTAATTTTTTCATTTTTTTAATAAATTTAGTTGGTTAATAATTTTTTTTTAATAATTATTTGATAGATTGTTTTTATGTAAAATTGTTTTAGTCAATTTGGCTTCCTTCAAAATTCATATCGTAATTGAGGGTAACAGTATCTCCTACTTTCATTATTCCCAATAGTGCAGTTGGCGGTTTCATTTTAAAATCGGTCATTTTCAAAGCCACATTTCCTTTGAATTCATAAACTCCAGTTTTTGTGTTTTTTCCAATCGATTTTAAAACGATTTTTTTAGTTGTACCACCCATAGTAAGATTTCCGGTAACTGTTACATTGATATCTGTACCGTTAATTTTCATATCATTAACTTCTGTTAAGTGGAATGAAATGGTCGGATTTTTTTCTGAGTTGAAAGCTTCATACGTTTTTTTATCCATCAATTTCTCTTTCTCTTCGCTTTTAATTGATACTACGGGTATATCAACCGACATGGATTGAATTTTTTTCGAGTTGTTTACTGTCAAATCACCTTTCATTTGAGTCACATTACTCTTCCAATCATGAACATTTGTTGTTCCGGAAATAGTAATGGTTGAGGTTTTAGGATTCAACCTAAGTGTTTGAGCTTCTATATAATTCCCAGCCAATAACAGAAAATTGAATAGAATTAGCATGCATAATTTCGAAAATTGTTTCTTATTCATAATGGTGTGTTTTTTAATTGTTTATTGGAATTTCTTATCTGAGTAATACTATTGCTATAACATATGTAGCATACAAAATATAATTTACTCGGGATATTTTAGGTTTAATTGTTTTAAGTTTAATTACAATCGCATTCTTAACAATACTAATGCTATTACTTTTGTAGCATTCGATAATAAAAAAAATTGCTTATCTGCTCAGAACAAGTGTAAATTTATATTGGCGTATATTTGACAATCATCCATATATTTTAAATAAAAAGTATTTCAAATTTAGAAAATATTTCATTAACGCTAAGATGCTAAGTAGAAAAGCCGCAAAGCTTTATTGAATAGTTGATTGTTCGTAGCGACTTTGTGTCTTAGCAACTTTGCGCTTGCCTGCGGCAGGCAGGTTCAAAATAGGTCAAAAACAATCTTATTTATCTACAACATGTTCAAAGCAGATAACCAGTTAAAAAAAATAATTTGATGTTAGACTTTTAATGTTAGTATTCCTTTTTTCTCCGAGTTTATAAATTCAATTTATTAAGCTAAATCCTTGCAATCATAATATGTTTCAACCATAATTTGTTCAAGATTTTTTTTAGATAATAATTCAATAAAATCCTGACCAAAACCACTCCAGTAACTTCTGGCTTTACATTCATGCATTGCTCTTTCGCAAAGTCCATTATTATTAATACACTCAACTATAACAATTTGTTCAAAAGCTGTGTAAATATCAAACATCGTTATTTCTTTAGGTTCGCGGGTTAATCGATAACCACTTCCTCTGCCCTTCGAATTGGCCACCAACCCTTTTACTTTCAAAGCCGATATGATACTGTCCAAATACTTCAACGATATATGCTGATTTTTGGCAATGTCTTTTTGCAACACCCCACTCGGATCAGTTGTGCTAGCTATTTCAATCATTGTTCTTAAACCGTATCGTATTTTTGTATTGATTCTCATTTTGGACTTATTGAAGAATATTTACTGCAAATATATTGTAAAAATTTCAATGCTACCAAATTGGTAGCATTGATAATGCTTATTTAGAATAAATTCTAGTTTAAAATCACAATTGTATTCTTAATAAAATCTGTATCTATTTACATAATAGCGATTTAAATTAATGAAAAATATATGTATTAAAAAACATTAAATTGAAAATATGTAGCCATAATCTTGGTAACCATTTAGTTATGTAATAATTACATTTTTTTTTGAATGTATATTCAATATAAATTTCCCTTAGCCACTGTTTTGGTTTAGCGAGATTTTAAGCTTATCGATATTTTGAATTTAGTATGTTATTCGTTATTAACACATTAATGTTTAATTGTATCAACAAAGTTCTGACTTATTTTAAACTCATAAACCTTCCAGAATATGTATTTATTAAAATAATAAAGGTTACATTTAATATTTAATGTGAATTTAAACAAAATCTAATTAAAAACGTTATTCTTTAAATAAATTGTTGTAATTGTTCTAAACATGTATATATTACATTTAAAAGACATTCTCCTAGAATATGAACATCGATAATCAATTCTAATCCATTTTCATAAATAAAAACAGTATGACAATAAAAAACAAAATTTTAGTAGCTCTTTTATTCTTATCTGTAATTTCAACTTCTATATTTGCTGGCAAATTAAAAGGGAAAGTTACAAAATCTGGAAACAACGGCATGATTTCAATTGGTGGTGGAACTAATACCGGTGGTGCTTCTACTGGTGTTTTACGCTTCGATGCCAATGTATTTGTTCCCGTTTATTCTAATGATTTTATGAGCGTTGGATTCAATGCTGGAGGTAATTACAATAGTTATGACAACATTTTTCAACCATTGCCAACGGTGTATAAAATGGCAAATCAGGTGGCAAATACGGCAGCTTTTGTTGGTGATGTAGCCGCAAAAAGTGGTGGATTTACATTGCAAGTTGGTCCTCAAGTTAATTTTCATATTGGAAATCATTTTATTATATCACCAATTATAGGATTTGGATTAAATAATATGTCTCAAGCCCGAGAATATACAGCCGTTCAAACTACTAATGTTCAAACTCCTGGAGTTGTTGTAAAAACCTATACATACGATTTACTGAAAGTGAAACAAGATGCTACCAATGGATTGTGTATGACTCCCAAAATACGGTTGAATTATATGATTTCGCCAACGGTTGGGTTTTGGACAGAGGGAAGTTATTTGATTTTGCCAAGCGTTTCTACTCAAATTTCAACCTTTAAACCAGAAGGAGCAATTAACGATAAAGGATTTTACGAGGAACGTCAATTATCATTTGGCACATACACAACTCAGACAGTAACTCAAAGTTACAATGCAGTGGGGATAAATGCAGGAATAACAATCGTTTTAGGTGGTGGAAGTTCTGAACGTAAGGGAATTAAAGAAGGAGGCCTTAAAAAAATTGAAGTCAAAGCAATTGCAGAAACGTTTGTAAACATTAGTAAACCTGAGGGGGACGGTATAGAAAATGATGGAATTGCTGAGCGTAAAGGAATTACTGAAGGAGGATTAAAGCTAACCGATGAAATGACTGAACGCAAAGGCTGGGATGGATCTGTAAAAGGCGGAAGTATTCAAGAAAAAGGAATTACTGAATCTGGGATAAAGAAAACTGAAGAAATGGCAACTGAGCGCAGAGGGTGGGATGGTTCTGTAAAAGGTATTGCCGAGCGCAAAGGAATTAATGAAAATGGATTAAAGAAAACAGAAGAAATAGCTGAGCGTAAAGGCTGGGATGGATCGGTGAAAGGTATAGCAGAACGCAAAGGAATTAATGAAAATGGATTAAAGAAAACAGAAGAAATGGCTGAGCGTAAAGGCTGGGATGGAACCGTAAAAGGAGGAAGTATTCAAGAAAAAGGAATTAATGAAGCTGGAATAAAGAGAACAAGCGATGGTAAAGATGATGACTGCGATGGACTTTCATACAGCCCAATAAATGAACAACAAATAATGATTCAAGGTATTGATGTAAATGGAATTCCTTTTGAGCATGTCATAAATACAAAAGGAACTGGTGCGGTAAATGGAAGAATATCCAATCAAAATAATCCATACTTCGTTGACAACAAGAATGAAGGAGTAATGCCTAAATCACAAAAAACTGTTCCAACAAGTTGTGGTTCTGTTAATCAAAAAATTACCTATCCAGATGGAACGATTGAAGAGAATACCTTTGCTTGCCCAGCCGATGCAGCAGAATACCAACAGCTTAAAAATGTGACAGTTCGCAAACAAACACAAGGTGCAACTTTTGGCGAAAAGGTAAACGCAGGATTACATCAAGCAGGTAGTCAAATTGGTCAAGGATCTGCTTTACTTGGAGGTGCATTGCCTGGTGGAGCTGTAATAAGTGCTGCCAATGTAAAGGAAAATGGAAATTCAGCGGAACAACCAAGTTCCATTTCAAATGTTTTGAAAACAAAACACGATACAGCTAAAAATTCCGTAGGGAATATTCGAGGAATGACTCAAAACCCAGATACAACCACCACAGATTCAACAACAAACAGAAAAGGCTGGGACGGAACGGTAAAAGGTGGAAATAGAGGAGTTGATAAAGCTGATATACGGAAAAACGCTGCAAATCAACGTAAAGGTTGGGATGGTAGTGTGAAAGGTGGTTCAAAAGGTATAAAGGAAAATGGAATAAAATAGCATTATTTTCTAATTTGCTAATTGTTTGGCTGAGTGTTTCCGAAAGAATATTAATACAAGGGAAAAGCAGTCGATGTTAACATATTTATTTTAAAACAAAAAGCAAACTGAAATGAGTCGGTTTGCTTTTTGTTTGATATGAATTTAAGTTTGTGTTTCTATAATCAATGCGCTTCCAACCAGTTATTTCCTACGCCACAATCTGCAATAAGGGGCACTTGAAGTTGAATGGCATTTTCCATTTCTTCAACCACCACGTTTCTAACTACATCTATTTCTGCATTTGGAACTGTAAAGTTTAACTCATCGTGAACTTGCATGGTCATTTTGGTTTGCAGTTTTTCCTTTTCCAAACGGTTTTGAATGCGCACCATGGCAATTTTGATAATGTCGGCTGCTGTTCCCTGAATGGGTGCATTGATGGCATTTCGTTCGGCAAAACCACGAACAATACTGTTTTGAGAATTGATATCGGGCAAAAAGCGTTTTCGGCCAAATAAGGTTTCTACGTAACCCATTTCCTTGGCTTTTTGAATAGCATTGTCCATGTATTTTTTCACTTCGGGATAAGTTGCAAAATAACCATCAATAAGTTCTTTAGCTTCTGCTTTGGTGATGGATAAACGATCTGACAGACCAAAAACAGAAATACCGTATATAATTCCAAAGTTGGCCGTTTTTGCTTTTCGGCGCATATCGGAAGTTACCTCTTCCAACGGAATTTTATAAATTTTTGCAGCAGTTGCAGTGTGAATATCGAGTCCGCTATTGAAAGCTTCAAGCATATTGGCATCGCCACTGAGATGAGCCATTATGCGAAGTTCAATTTGTGAATAGTCAACACTTAGGAAAATACTGTCGGAATCGGGAATAAATGCTTTACGAATTTCCTTGCCTTGCGCATCACGAATGGGAATATTTTGCAAATTAGGATTTGTAGAACTGAGTCGGCCAGTGGCTGCAACTGTCTGATTGTAGGATGTATGAACTTTTCCGGTAACTGTACTAATCAACTGCGGCAATGCATCAATGTACGTGCTTAGCAGTTTTCTCAGTCCACGATAATCGAGAATTTTGCCAATAATCGGATGTTTTGAAAGCATTTTCTCCAAAATATCTTCAGAAGTTGAATATTGACCGGTTTTAGTTTTCTTGGCTTTATCGTCCAGTTTCAATCGGTCGAAAAGTATTTCGCCCACTTGCATGGGGGAACTTACATTGAATTCGTAACCTGCAATTTTATAAATTTCTTTTTCCAGATTCAACATCTCATCAGTAAGAATCACAGAACTTTGGCGCAATGCATCCACATCCAGCCGCACTCCGGTGTGTTCCATGGTGGCCAACACTTTTAAGAGCGGCATTTCTATTTCGTAGAAAAGATTTTCTAAATCATTGGATTTCAACTCTTTTTCTAAAATTTGTTTCAAGCGAAAGGTTACATCGGCATCCTCGGCTGCATAATCACACAGTTTATTTATTTCTACTGAACGTATGCTCGCCTGATTTTTTCCTTTTCCCACTAAGTCCTCATAATGAATGGTGCGGTATTTCAGGTAAATTTCTGCCAGATAATCCATTCCATGACGCAATTCGGGTTGAACCAGATAATGCGCAATCATCGTGTCGAAAAGATTTCCTTTTAATTCGATGCCGTACTGCTTGAGCATTAGCAAATCAAATTTTATATTCTGACCAATTTTCTGAATCTGCTCACTTTCCAATACAACTTTGAATTCGTGGATAACCTGACGGGCTTCTTCTTTATTTTCGGGTAAAGAAACGTAGTAGGCTTCTCCTTCGGAAAAACAAAACGAAAGTCCAACCATATCGGAAGTAAACATATCCAGTCCAGTTGTTTCGGTGTCGAAACAAAAAGCTTTTTGCATAAAAAGCTTTGAAATTAAATCGGAACGTTTGATTTTTGTATCAACCAAATGGTATTTATGCGGAATGTCAGAAAGAGTTCGTAAGCCGTTTACATTTTCAGTGTAGATAGCATTAACTTCTTGTTTCACATCCTTATTGAGAGATTCTGCTGGCTTTTCGGCCTCATCAAAGGCATCGAAAAGTGACATCTGACCAGCTGGGCTAGGTTTGGGTTTTGCAAACTGAACAATAGTGGTCGGTTGATCTGGAGGAAGCGATGTAAATGGAAGAACTCCCATTTTGGCGGACATGGTTCGGAATTCCAATTCGTCGAACAAGGCACGCAATTCAGTTTCGTTTCGAGGTTCAAGTTCCAGACTTTTTTCATCAAAAGTAATAGGAACATCAATTTTAATAGTGGCAAGAAAACGGGAAAAAATGATTTGCTCTTTATTTTCTTCAATTTTGGTTTTCAATGCTCCTTTTAATTCATCGGTGCGAGAAAGCAACACATCAATGCTTCCAAATTCTTTCAACAATTTTACTGCTGTTTTTTCGCCAACGCCTGGGCAACCGGGAATATTATCCGATGCATCGCCCATTAAACCAAGCAAATCAATAACCTGATTGTGGCTCTCTAAATCATATTTTTCTTTTACTTCCTTTGGTCCCATAACTTCAAATCCACCGGTGTGTTTAGGGCGATACATGAAAATATGATCGGAAACCAACTGACCATAATCTTTATCGGGCGTAAGCATAAATACTTCAAATCCTTCTTTTTCGGCCAATTTTGCCATTGTGCCGATTACATCATCAGCTTCATAACCAGGTACTTCAAGAGCAGGAATATTATAAGCTTTAATCAGGTTTTTAATAATAGGAACAGCCAACCGAATGTCTTCAGGAGTTGCTTCGCGTTGGGCTTTGTATTGTTCATACGCTTCGTGTCGGAATGTTTTTCCTTTGGGGTCAAATGCTACGGCAATGTGTGTTGGTTTTTCACGCTTCAAGACATCTTCGAGCGTATTTACAAATCCAAAAATGGCCGAGGTATTTAATCCTTTGGAATTGAAACGCGGATTTCTGATAAACGCATAATATGATCGGTAAATGATGGCGTAAGCATCAATTAAAAAAAGTTTTTTCATTATAATGGTGTCAAAAGGAGATGAATACTGTTAAAATAAATAAAAAAAACAATAAATTTAACCTCTGAATAAATTCATTCAATACATTTTGACTGTAAAAGTAATTAAAAATTGTACAGAATTTATCAGAATGAACTAAACAAACGACAAATTTGTTTACTTTTGCAAATCCTACAAAGTTAATTGTCCATATGACTTTTATCGAATCTATTCGAAATCCGATTCTATCTGAAATGCAATTGTTTGCTGAAACATTTGCAGAAGCATTACGCACTGACAATCCGATGCTTGAAAGTGTGAATGAATACGTTTTGCAGAAAAGCGGAAAACAATTGCGCCCAATGCTTGTGATATTATCTGCAAAAATGTGTGGAAAAATAAATAAAACAACCATAGAAGGTGCTCTATCGCTGGAACTTTTGCATACTGCCAGTTTAATTCACGATGATGTGGTTGATGACACACTGGAACGTCGTGGAAAACCTTCTATCAATGCACGATGGAACAATAAAATAGCTATACTTTCCGGAGATTATATATTATCAAAAGCGCTAGGATGTGCTGCCAATACTGATAATTTACCTATTCTTAAAGCAATGGCAAACATTGGCATGCAACTTTCGGATGGTGAATTGTTGCAATTGATAAATGCTCAACTTTCGAAAACTTCGGAAGAAAATTATTTTACTATTATTCGCAAAAAAACAGCTTTATTATTTTCAACCTGCAGCGAAGTTGGAGGATTATCGGTAAATGCCGATGAAGATAAATTGAAACATTTGCGGAATTTTGGAGAGTATTTGGGAATTTGTTTTCAGATTAAAGATGATATTTTTGATTATTCCGAAGATATTAATATTGGTAAACCAACCGGTAATGACATTCGCGATGGCAAGCTTACTTTACCTTTGATTTTTTCACTTCAAAACACAGCAGGTGAGGAAAGGGAAAAAGTATTAAATTGGATTAATAATAAGGAATTTTCAACTGAAAATATTCAGGCAATAACACAATTTGTTCATGCCAATGGCGGTGTTGCTTATGCAATTGAGAAAATGGAAGTGTTTAAAAACAAAGCCATTGAAGAACTTAATGACTTTGCTGATAGCGATGTTAAAAAATCGCTCATCTTGTGTGCAGAATATGCTTCTTCCAGAGAATTTTGACCCCAAATCCCCAAAAAGAAGCTTTAGAAATTAAAAATACTTCACTTCTTTACCTTCAATTGAACTCAATAAATTGTTAGCTAACCGACTGGCTCCAAAGCGGAACATTTTGTTATTCAACCATTCATTTCCAAGAATTTCTTTTACCAAGGTGTAATGTTTAACAGCATCTTCGGTGGTTACAATTCCTCCGGCAGGTTTATAACTTATTTTCGCACCATTTTTTTCGTTCCATTCTTTTATGGCGTGGCACATCACATAAGTTGCTTCCAAAGTAGCCGCAATTGGTATTTTTCCAGTTGACGTTTTAATAAAATCGGCTCCTGAAGCCATTGCCAATATGGATGCTTTTTTGATGTTGGAGGCTGATTGTAAAGCTCCGGTTTCGAGAATTACTTTCAAATGTGCTTCGCGACAAGCTGCTTTTATTTCAGAAAGTTCTTCATACACTTCTTCGTAGTTTCCTTCCAGGAATTTCCCGATTGAAATAACCACATCTATTTCGGTGGCACCTTCCATCACGCACATGGCTGTTTCGGCAACTTTAATTTCTACAAATGTTTGTGAAGCCGGAAATCCTGCCGACACTGCTGCGATGCCTATATTTTCGGTTAGATGTGCTTTTACCACAGGTACTAAAGCTGGGTAAATACAAATAGCACCTACATTGGATAAATGAGGAAAGGCTTTTTTGAAGCCGTTCACTTTTTCCACCATGGTTATAATTTCTGCGTGTGTGTCCGTTCCATTCAGCGATGTCAAATCAATTTGATTCAAGCATTGTTTGTACACTGCTTTATTATCATTTTCAGAAAAATGCGCAGCCAGAATATTAGCAATATCTTGTTTTACAGCTTCATCGTTTAGCTTGCAATCGTATTGTGCGAAAAGATCATCGAATTTGTTCATTGTTTGGTTGATTAGTTGTTTGGTTGATCAATTAGTTTGAAATGGCAGACTTGTTAAAGTTCAATTCATTGGAGTTTTACCTACTATAAACTACCGACTATTTACTATAAACTTAATTTATCGTTTTCCAAATGTCGTGTATTGTCACGTTCTGTTTTCTTTAGCATGTTTTTTTCAAAAGCTTCGGTAAGGTTTACCCCGGTTTGGTTAGCCAGACAAATCAGCACCCAAAGCACATCGGCCATTTCGTCGGCAAGTTTGGCTTCTTTGTCCGATTCTTTAAAGGATTGTTCGCCGTACGTTCGGACAATGACACGAGCCAATTCTCCCACTTCTTCAGTTAGAATAGCCATGTTAGTTAACTCACCAAAGTACCTGACTCCATAGGTTTTAATCCATTCGTCCACTTGTTTTTGAGCAACTTCCAATGTCATGGCATTATTCGTTAAGGCGGGCAATGATGGTTTCGTTTCCGCGTGTTGATTCTCCTACCTGAACAAATATTTCAGTATCCAACGGAAAATACAAATCTACTCGTGAACCGAATTTGATAAAGCCTAGGTGTTCGTTTAAATGACATTCTTTACCAGCATGAGCATAGGTAACAATTCGGCGAGCTAATGCACCTGCAATTTGACGAACCAGAATCTGTGTTTTAAACTTTGTTTCTATAACTACTGTCGATCGTTCATTTTCAGTGCTTGATTTTGGTAAAAATGCAGCCATGTGCCTGCCACTGTGATGTACCGATTTAAGTACATGTCCTTTAACCGGATACCAATTGGCATGCACATTAAAAACCGACATAAAAATTGAAACCTGAATACGTTTATCGCCAAAATATTCCATTTCGTCAACCGGTTCCACTACCACTATTGTTCCATCGGCAGGTGCAACTACTAAACTCGGATCATCAATATACACCTTGCGGGGAGGATTGCGAAAAAAGTAAGCGAAGAAAAGCAGCAATAAGGCAGAAATGATAAGATTAACAGCTAAAGCAGGCAATGGGAAATTGATATAAATATAGGAATTCATTGCGAATAAAATTATGAGCAATGAGGCTAATATTAACCTGCCTTCTTTATGAATTTTGATATATCTCATGTAAGTTTGAAAATTAAGTTCCTGATAATAACCGATTGTAAGTATCTCGGTTTTTTTTTAAATTGAATAACAAAAGTAGAGAAAAAGAATCAGTGTTGCAAGCGGGTACTATAAACTTTTATAATCCGGTGAAATTGCTTAACTTTGCGGCTTATTTCCATACCGAAACCGACTGATTGGTTTCTCGTTAAACTACAAAATTATTTCGTATGAACTTATCCTTGCTTACTGCAATTTCTCCCGTCGATGGTCGTTATCGTTCAAAAACTGAAGCTTATGCCACTTATTTTTCCGAATATGCGTTGATACGCTATAGGGTATTGGTGGAAGTTGAATATTTTATTGCCCTGTGTGAAATTCCATTGAAACAACTGGAACAAGTTCCTGCTTCTGTTTATCCTAAATTAAGGTCTTTGTATCTAAATTTTACGGAAGCTGATGCTTTGAAAGTAAAAGAAATAGAAAGTGTTACAAACCATGATGTAAAAGCAATTGAATATTTTATAAAAGAAAAATTTGATTTACTCGGCTTGGAAACTTTCAAAGAGTTTATACATTTTGGATTGACTTCTCAGGATATTAACAATACAGCCGTTCCGCTTTCAATAAAAGATGCATTAGCCGAGGTTTATTATCCCGAAATGGAAGTATTGATGCAGTCTTTGAATCACATTGTTGATGCATGGCGCGATGTTTCCATGTTGGCAAAAACACACGGACAGCCTGCATCACCCACCCGTTTGGGAAAAGAAATGATGGTTTTTGTAAACCGCCTTAACAAACAAATTGCTACTTTAAAATTAGCTCCGAATTCAGCCAAATTTGGTGGTGCTACCGGCAATTTTAATGCACATGCAGTGGCTTATCCTGCCATCGACTGGAAGAACTTTGGAAATAAATTTGTAGATGAAAAACTAGGTTTGGAGCGCGAGCAATGGACAACCCAGATTTCAAATTACGATAATATGGCCGCTCAGTTTGACGCCATGAAACGTATCAATACCATATTAATCGATTTTTGCCGTGATATTTGGACCTACGTTTCGATGGAATATTTCAAACAACGAATCAAAGCGGGCGAAGTTGGTTCATCGGCAATGCCTCATAAAGTAAACCCGATAGATTTTGAAAATGCGGAAGGAAATCTGGCCATCGCCAATGCTTCATTGGAATTTTTATCCGGCAAATTGCCTATTTCACGTTTGCAACGCGATTTGACCGACAGCACTGTATTGCGCAACGTGGGCGTTCCATTTGCACATACTATTATTGCTTCGCAAAGCATTTTGAAAGGATTGAGCAAACTGTTACTAAACGAAACAGCCATTTACCGTGATTTGGACAATACCTGGGCGGTGGTTGCCGAAGGAATTCAAACTATTTTGCGCCGCGAAGCGTATCCATCGCCATACGAAGCATTAAAAGCATTGACCCGTACCAACGAAGGAATAAATGAAAAGTCGATTCGTGATTTTATCGAAACGCTAGATGTCAGCCAATCGGTAAAAGAGGAATTAAAACGCATTACACCAAGAAATTATACGGGAGTTTGAAATTAGTCGGTAGTTTATAGTCGGTAGTTAATAGTTTATAATCAATAATTATTATGGGTGGAAACTATCAGGATTTTCGGGATCTAATGGCTTATAAGAAGCCATTTGAACAGGCTAGTTGTATTTTTGATGTAACAATTGGATTTCCTCATGAGGAAAAATATTCACTAACAGATCAGATACGGAGATCTTCGCGCTCTGTGTGTGCTAATTTAGCTGAAGCCTACCGGAAAAGAACCTAACACAAACATTTTCTACTAAAAATGACTGATTGTTTGGGCGAAAATAGCGAGACTTTAGTTTGGCTTGATTTTGCGATTAAGTGTAAATATATAAGCGAAACAGACTATAATAAAAGAATTGAAATTAATGAAGAAGTAGGTAAACTCTTATCGTACATGCTTAATAACCCTGAAAAATTTGGAGTTGCACCACTATAAACTACCGACTATAAACTACCGACTATTCCATGTTCAAATTTCTGACACTTCTCAAGCGGTTTATTCCGCCGTATAAAAAATACGTTTTATTAAGCTTACTGTTTAATTTGCTTTCAACAGTTTTTAGCTTATTCTCGTTCGCAGCCATCATACCTGTGTTGCAAATCCTGTTCAAGATAGAAGAAGTAAACAAAGTTTATCTCGCATGGACATGGGGTGATAGTATGAAGGAAATAACTGCCGGTATAAAAAATAATCTTTTTTATACCGTTGGGCAAATGATCGAATATGTCGGACCAAGTTCTGCATTGCTTTATCTTGGACTTTTTCTGGTGATAATGACCGCCTTCAAAACCGGATTTTCTTATTTCGGATCGTATTTTATGATTCCGATTCGCACAGGCGTTTTACGCGATTTGCGAAACCAACTTTATAAAAAAATCATTCATCTGCCTATTGGATTTTTTACCGATGAACGAAAAGGAGATATCATGTCGCGCATGACAGGCGATGTGGGTGAAGTGGAAGTGTCTATCATGAGTTCGTTGGATTTGATTTTCAAAAATCCAATCATGATTCTGATTTATCTCGGAGTAATGTTTGCCATGAGTTGGGAGTTGACTCTTTTTGTATTGGTTCTCTTGCCAGTAAGCGGTTGGTTAATCGGGCGAATTGGTCAATCGTTGAAACGCAGTTCTACTTTGGGACAGGAGCAATCTGGCGAGTTACTTTCACAAATTGAAGAAACGTTGGGTGGTTTGCGAGTAATTAAAGCATTTAACGCCGAACACAAACTGGAAGCTCGTTTCGCCGCATTAAACGAGAAATTACGTAAAACTTTTAATCGAATAAACCGTCGGTTTAATCTGGCTCATCCAGTAAGCGAATTAATGGGTACTATGGTTATTGCTATTTTACTTTGGTTTGGCGGAGTTCTTATTTTGGGGAACAACAGCAACATTGGTGCGGCGGAATTTATCTATTATATTGTCATTTTCTACAGCATTATTGCCCCTGCCAAAGAATTATCAAAAGCTTCGTACAGTATTCACAAAGGAATGGCTTCGCTCGAACGTGTGGACAAAATTCTGATGAGCGAAAATATTATAAAAGAACCGAAAAATCCACAGATTTTACAACCGTTTTCCGATAAAATTGAGTTTAGGGGCATTAGTTTCAAATATCAAAATGATTGGGTTTTGCGCGATATCAATCTGGTAGTTACCAAAGGGCACACTGTTGCACTTGTTGGTCAATCGGGCTCGGGAAAATCAACGCTGGTAGATTTATTGCCCCGTTATTACGATCCTGTAAAAGGTGAGATTTTAATGGATGGAGTAAATATTAAGAAATTTAAAAAGCACGATATTCGTTCGCAAATGGGAAATGTGAACCAGGAAGCGATTTTGTTTAACGATTCTTTTTTCAATAATATTTCGTTTGGCGTAGATAATGCAAAAATGGAACAAGTTATTGAAGCTGCAAAAATTGCCAATGCCCACGATTTTATAATGGCAACTGAAAACGGTTACGAATCGACCATTGGCGACCGTGGCAGTAAGCTTTCGGGCGGTCAGCGCCAACGTATCAGCATTGCACGTGCTATTCTTAAAAACCCTCCTATCCTCATTCTCGACGAAGCAACGTCGGCATTGGATACCGAATCGGAAAAAATGGTTCAACAAGCCTTGGAACATTTAATGAAAAACCGCACCACATTGGTGGTAGCTCACCGTCTGTCAACTATCAAACGTGCCGACGAAATTTGTGTACTTCACGAAGGAAAAATTGTGGAACGAGGGAAACACGATGAATTAATTGAATTAGATGGTTATTATAAAAGGTTGTGCGATATGCAGTCCTTTTAATTCTTAAATTTACGTCATTTAAATTCAATCATAAATTCGGTCAAACTCTTATTTGAAGGTATTCCAATTTTTTTTCTAATTCGGGAGCGAGCTACTTCTACACCTTTCAAGGTGATATTCATCAAATGCGCTATGTCTTTACTTGAAAGATTCAGTCGCAAATAGGCACAAAACCGCAAATCGTTCGAAGTAAGATCGGGAAATTGAATGTGTAAGTTCCTGAAAAAGTTTTCGTGGATACGGTCGAAATTGGTTTGGAAAATGGCCCAATCCGATTCAGAAGTCAAATTTTCATCTAATAATCTGATTAGCTTATCGTAATATTTTGCCGGATAATGAGAACCCAATGCCAGTTTCTGAGCAATTACTTCTTCTTTTATGGTAACCAGAATTTCATTTTTCTTAATGATGGTCATGGTTGACTCAGCCAACTCCTTGCTTTTAATGGTTAATTCCGTTTCCAGTTTTTCGTTCTGAAGTGCAATAATCTGTTTTTCGCGCATTTCAATTTCTTTGTTGCTGATTTCTTCTTGCTCCAATCGGATTTTTTCTTTTTTTGCATGAAACGACCGTTGAATGTAAAAATAGATAATGTATAGAAGCAAAAGTATCAAAATTAGGTACACTATTTTAGCAGCAAGGCTTAAATAAAATGGCGGAAGAACCACAAAAGCGTAACTGACGGTGGAAAGCGTAATCCCGCTTTTAGTCATCACTTCTGCCCTCAACGTATATTCTCCGTGCGGTAGGTAACTGTATCCTTTTGTTGAAGAAGCCACAGGTTCATTCCAAACTTTATCCAATCCTTCCAACTTAAACCGGAAGCTGAGATTATTGAGATTGCTGTATTGAGGATAAAAAACTGTAAAAACGATATTGTTTCGTTCGAAAGGTATTGAAGGTGCAATTTCGGAAAGAAGTGGCAAAAATTCAATTTTCTTCGATTCAGCATCCGAATTTTGAATGCTTTTCATCTTCAAACTCGCTTCTATTTGATTATTCAAAGCTTTACCCGTATGATATAATGCCAATCCGTTTTCGAGTGTAATAAGGCATTCGTATTCGGAAAGCGGGATAATATTCTGGTAATCGTCTACACTCTGGTTCAGAAAAAGAGAATATTGAACCACATCGATCAGTTTTGCTGCACTTGCTTTCACTTCGAACAAAGCTGCTTCATTATTTCGGATAAACCAATATTGATTCGATTTAAAATGACAAACACGATAAGCCTGCGAAAAATATCCCAATCCGCGATTTAATTCTACAAAGGGAATTATTTTTTTCTGAATATCGTCGAAGGTATAAAATCCAGTATTGTCGGTAAAAACCACCCGGTTATTGATGGAAAATACATTGATAGGGTACTGATTTTTCTGATTAAGCGACTCGAAAGTTTTGATGTTCTCCATCTTTTTCAAATCGGTGGAAAGCTGAATAGCGTAAAGACCTTGATGTAAATGTCCGGCCCAAATGGTTCCGGTATAGTCAATTTCAATATATCGAATAGGATTCACAAAATTCTCAATTGTATGACTGAATGTCCACTTACCATTCACCTTTTCGTAAATGCAAAGTTGGGTATAAGTGCCTTGCACCAATACTTCTTTGCCATGAATATATCCTTTTTTGATACAAATTCCACCTTTTACCGGCGAAAGATAGCGGGCTTCATTCTGAGAAATTTCAAAGGTTTCCTCGTTATTTCCACAAATTTGTTGGTTGTCGAATTGATTTACACTCCACACCTGACCCTTAATTTTTGGTTCAAGATGCAGGTTTTCAATGCTTCTTTTCTCGAGGTTCAGCACGGCTTTATATAATCCCTGATTTGTACCGATATACAAATTTGGTTTGTCGTAATTCAACGAATAAATGGCTCCAACTGAAGGAGCGAACGCGTTAATGTAGCGAATAGATGAGTTCAGTTGCAACAGCGAAATTCCTTTGTCCAACGCCAGCCACAGATTATTATTCCTATCGCAAAACATGCCGAGCACGGTGTTGTTTTGAAGTACATTCGATGAATTTAATGTCCAATGTTTTCGACCTTGCTTGTCGATAGCCGTAACACCATTCAGAATTGTTCCCAAAACGATTAATCCATCGGGTGTAATAACCGCCCTGTTGATTTCATCCTTTTTCAATTCGGCATCTGCATCGGTTGTAAAGCGCAAGATATTGCTGCCATCGAACAAAAACAATCCATCCGATTTGGTTACCAATAAGGCATGAGTGGGATCTAAAGTCAGCACCGACACAACCGGGCTTTTCAGAATGGTATTTTTTACTGGAACAAACGAGTTGGTATTTAAATTGAGCATACTAAATCCAAATTGGTCGGTGTGAGTGTAGATTTTAGCATTGTGGATATTGAAAAACAGGAAAGTGTAAGGGCATCGAAAGCCTTTTACTTCATTATTTTTGAGCGTAAAATAGGAGGTGAACGATTGAAAAATCACAGTGCCGTCAACATCCAGAATATTCCATATTTCATCATTTTGCATCTTGTAATCCGACAGTTTGGCAGAGAGGGATGTGTACATTAATTGTCCGGTATTATTCTTTTCAAAATATCCGAATTCTTCGAACGAACCAACAAAAATACGATTGCCTTTTATGAGTATTGAACGGGCAATTTTGTTTTCGGGAATCGTATATGTCTTCCACAACGTACCATCAAACTGCAAAAGTCCTTGATTATTGCCAAAATACATTAATCCATCCGCACTTTGACTTACAGCCCAGTTTTGGTTGGAAGCATTATAGTTGTTTTTGGTAAACTGACTGACTATGGGCGTGAATTCCTGACAATTAATATAAACAGAAATGAAAACTAGGAAAAAGAACAGATGCTTTTTTACTTTAAAATACATAGTTTTGATTTCGATTTAAAATAGATTTAATAATTATGTATTTGACATTGTTTATAAGAAATTCAATATCATTGCATTATAATGAATTTCATATAAAACATAATTAAATAACAGAAGAAACTTATAATTAGTTTATGTAAAAGTATGAAAATAAATTTTAATATTGAGTTTGAAAGCAAACGAAATTTTTAAAGAACGTGAAAGCGCAAAAAAAAGGAAAGTGTCAACCTTCCTTTTCATTATTCTTGAATTAATACCTTACTTACCAACCTTGTTGATAAATATGATATTTTGCTATTCTACATTTGTTACTTCATAGCCTACATTATCAACTGCAGCTTTCATCATATTATCGGATACTGCTTCAGTTAAAATTACTTTGGCCGAGTTGGTTTCTAAATCCACTTTTGCTTCTACGCCATTGATACTATTCAGTGCTTTTTCAACACGAGCTGAACAATGACCACAGCTCATTCCTTTGATATTCAGTGTTTTTACTAGCATAATTTTAAATTTTAATAGTTGTTTTATATATTTAATTTGGAACAGTTGGTTTAAACCGCAATAATCGCAAAGCATTTAGCACAACTGTAATTGAACTGAAACTCATAGCCGCAGCAGCAATCATAGGATTGAGTTTCCAGCCTAACATACTGTAGAAAAGTCCTGCTGCAAGCGGAATTCCAATAATATTATAAATGAATGCCCAAAATAAATTTTGCTTTATATTAGTCATTACCTTTTTACTCAGTCGAATAGTGGTAACCGCATCCAGCAAATCGCTGTGCATTAAAACGACATCGGCCGATTCGATAGCAATATCTGTTCCAGCACCAATAGCAATTCCGAGGTTTGCCCTCATCAATGCAGGCGCATCGTTAATTCCATCGCCTACCATTGCCACTTTGTGTCCGGCAGCCTGAAGCTTTTTAATTTCCTTATCTTTATCTTGTGGCAGCACCTCAGCTATTACATTCGTCAAACCAAGTTGAGCCTGAATGGCTGCGGCGGTTTTAGCATGATCACCGGTAAGCATTATTACATTTAAACCCATTGCTTTCAGTTTTTCAATGGCTTCTTTACTGTTTGCTTTTAGTACATCTGCTACTGCAATAATACCTAATATTTCATTTTCTGTAGCAATAAATAAAGGCGTTTTTCCTTCTTCGGCCAACTTATCGGATAATGATTCAAATTCAAACAGATTGATTTTCCGATCGTGCATAAATTTTAAATTTCCCGCTAGATATTTCTTTTCATTAATTTTAGCTTCGATTCCTTTTCCTGGAAGTGCCTGAAAGTCTTCAACATCTTCAATTTTAATACTTTTTTTATTAGCCTCGTTTATAACAGCATCTGCAAGCGGATGTTCTGAGGGTTTTTCCAGCGATGCAGCAATTTGCAATAACTCATTTTCTGTAATTGTTTTGGCAGTTATTACATCTGTAATTATTGGTTTTCCTTCCGTGATAGTACCTGTTTTGTCCAAAACTATAGTATCAATTGCATGAGCAATTTCCAGTGATTCAGCTGATTTGAACAAGATACCATGTTCAGCCCCTTTTCCGGTTCCAACCATTATGGCAACAGGTGTAGCAAGACCTAATGCACATGGACATGAAATAACCAATACAGCAATACCAATGGATAAAGCAAAATCGAACGGATAACCCAAAAACCACCATGTGGCAGTTGCCAACAATGCAAAAACTATGACTATCGGTACAAATACGCTGCTAATTTGGTCGGCTAAACGTGAAATAGGTGCCTTGGATGAAGATGCTTCTTCAACCAATTTAATAATTTGAGAAAGGGTGGTGTCATTTCCCACTTTTGTAGCACGAAGTGTGAAAAACCCGGATTTATTTATACTGGCAGAAAGCACGTTGTCGCCTTTCTGTTTGAAAACAGGCATACTTTCGCCCGTTAAAGCAGATTCATCAACGGAGGAACTACCACTTAATACTTTTCCGTCAACCGGCACTCGCTGACCTGGACGTACAACGACCATTTCGTTGACTAAAACTTCATCCACTGGTATTTCAATTTCAATTTTATGGCGAATAACCGTAGCGGTTTTAGGTGCTAAATCCATCAAACGGGTTAAAGCTTCCGAAGTCCTGCTTTTCGATTTGGCCTCGAGGAATTTGCCAAGGGTGATTAAGGTAAGTATAGTTCCTGCCGATTCAAAGTACAAATCGTTTGAATAACGCTCGACCATTGCATAATCACCAAATTTTAGTCCCAGATAAATACGGTACAACGAAAAAATTCCATACACAATGGCTGCAGTTGCTCCAAGTGCTATAAGCGAATCCATATTGGGCGAAAGCTTTAGCATGGATTTAAACCCATTCGTAAAATATCGTCTGTTGTTATACATTATTGGCATCAACAACCAAAACTGAAGAAAAGCATACAAAAAAGCATATTCTATTAAATGAAAAGCAGGTGGAATTGGCAGTCCAAACATGTGACCCATAGATAAATACATCAATGGAATTAAAAAAGCAAATGAAATCCAGAAATGTTTTCTCATTTCTTCTTTTTCTTGAAGCACATAATCAATTTTTGTGGCAGAATTTCCAGAAGAATAATACTTTCCTTCGAATAAATGTGCTCCATAACCAGCTGATTCAACTGATTCTTCAATAACTTCGGGGCTCAAATGCAACTCATCAAAACTAACGGTCATACTGTTAGTCAATAGGTTTACATTCACGCCCTTTACGCCTTCAAGTTTACTTACACTTTTCTCTACATGTGCTACACATGCTGAGCAAGTCATTCCTGTAACTTCAAATTTTTCAGTTTTCATTCTACTATTATTGTTACATGCTCCAAAACGCTTTAAACTCTATTATGTTCAATTGCTTTTTACTGTTTAATTTTTATTTGTAAAAAATAATGTTCTCAAAATAAAATAATTAAACCCATTTTAAAGTACCTTTTCTTTCAATTTCATAATTCATTTCGTCAAAAGTAATAAAAATGGTTGGAATTTTTTATAATCCTTCAACACAAATTGAGCCAACACAAAATAATACATCTTCATTAAGATTTAAAACTGAACACTTGCAGATTTTTTTATTTTTTTATTGGTTCAACTTTTGATGTTTTTTCAACTTTATACAAATGCATCAAATCACTATCTCACTGAAATTATATTCAATATGAATTTATCTTTGGAAAACAAAACACCAACTATTGAACAAATAGCCGATTTGCTTACTGAAATTGCTTCTGAGCTTATGACTTCGGGAGCTCATACCATGCGAATTATCCAAAACATTTCGCGGATGGCCGAAAAATTTGGATATTATATCGATTTGTCAGTTTTCCAGCTAAGTATAATGATGACCATTACGAACAAAGCAGATCAATCTCAACGATTGACAATTATAAAAAAAACCAAGCCATTACTTCTAAATTTTACCTTTGTCTCCGATTTAAGTGCATTGAGTTGGCACACGTATGACAAAAATCTTCCTTTCGATACAGTAAAACATCAGTTTACTGAAATAATCTCTCAAAAAAGAATGTCCCGTTGGCTGGTTTTAGTTCTTGTTGCAATTGCAAATGCAGCATTTTGCGGGCTTTTTAAAGGTGATTTCTATGCAATTGGACTTGTGTTTGTTGGTACACTTACCGGTTTTTATCTTCGACAGGAAATGATAAAAAAGCATGTCAATCATTTGGTGGTTTTCACTACAAGTGCTTTTATAGCTTCCCTCATATCGGGCATGGGATACGTGTTTCATTTAGCAAATACTCCCGAAATTGCATTAGCAGCGAGCGTACTATATTTAATTCCTGGTGTTCCTTTAATAAATTCTATACTAGATATAATTGAGGGTCATATACTTACCGGAATTGCCCGATTGGTGAATGCTACGAGTTTAATTGTTTGCATTGCCCTCGGTTTATTCACCGCTATGTTAATTTAAGGATTAGAGAAATTATGATCACAACAGAACTCATACAATTAACACTTTTAGATGCCCTGATGGCCGCCATTCCTGCTATTGGTTTTGCAGTAATCTCAAATCCTTCTCGCAAAGCGGTTTTTGTGTCGGCATTTATGGCTTCAATAGGACATTCTTTGCGTTTTTTTCTACTAAAATCGGGATTCGAAATTTCATTGGCAACATTCATTTCAGCATCGTGTATCGGTTTAATGAGCATTTTATTTGCCAGACTGATTCATTGTCCAGCCGAAGTTTTCTCATTTCCATCACTTTTACCAATGATTCCCGGATTATTTGCATATCGTACCATTTTGGGATTAATTCGGTTTATGCAAAGTTCAGACGATGTACAATCTCAGGTTAATTTAATGAGTATTTTTCACAACGGATTTACAACATTATTTGTTCTGTTGGCACTCGTAATTGGTGTTTCATTACCTGTTTTACTTTTCCCGAAAAACTCTTTTAAAGTGACCAGAAAGTATTAATTCAATTGTTTTCAAAAATCACACTCCAACTTATAATATTTTTATAGGGTTTATTGTTTATATAGTATTGAATATCAATTTATTTTTTTCAATTAGAAGATAAATAGCGTTAAATTAATATTTTTCAATGTCAGTTTAAATCTAAATCCAACTTTCAGTTCGTCTAATAGGTAAACAAACATAATATTTACACATTAAAAAAAAATACGATTATGAAAAGAGTTGGATTATTATTACTTGCCTTCACATTATTTGTTGGGGCAAATGCAGCAAATCAACCGATTACGATTCACAAAGACAGCGTGAAGGAAGTACGGGTTCTCAAAACGGAAAAAATTGATAACACTGCTAAAGATTCTATGCTGATGGAGAAACTCTCCGCCGAACAGTTAATGCAACTGGAGCAAGAAAAATTAAGTGTTGAAAGAGACAGAATTGAGGCTGCAAGTAAAGAAGATATGCCATTGAATGGTTTTGGTATCAATTATTGTAAAATCAAATCAAGCTTCTTTTTACTTCTAATAATCTGTGGAGTAAGAGATTCATCAGAGTGCGGTAATTCTCCTGTAAAACTGCCTTTCAACTCTTTTTTGTCAGACGTTTTTAAATCGCAAATAAGGGTGTAATTATTTTTTCCACGAGTTACTGTGATCGTCCCTTCGGAAATTAATTTTAGTGTTGATCTAGATACGTTCTCTTCATAATAAGAGATTGTAGCTCCTAAAGTATACACCTCATTATCAATTGTATCGAGAATTCCCGGTGTGATTGTATTTATATCTCCTGAATTATCAATTTTATATATTCCAACTGGAAGTTTAGTGTCTTTTGTTGCAACAAATACATCTTCCAAATAAAGAAATTGACCAAATCCCTGTAAACTTCCTTGATCATTTGTACTCAACGACTCGGAAAATAGAGATACAGTGATTACATTATTTTTATTGCCTGTCCAATTATAATAAGCTCCAAAAAACTGTGCATATCCCCACGCATAATGCGGATTAGGTTCGTACACATAGGGCGAAGAAGGTTCCGGTCCTTTGCAAGAAACCAATACTAAAATGCAAACTAATATAAGTGTGTGTATGATTTTCATTTAGTAAAAAATAAATGAGATATTGTATATGAACGGAAAAAATTTAAAAATGTTGTCATCTTATAAGTATTCATTGACTCAATTTTCAAATCAAGATTCTGCGTCAATTTTTGTTTTAAGATATCGAACAGGATAATATGCGGCCAGAAATCCCATCGACAGAACAGTTACAAAAACTAACAGCATGTCTAATATGTTTGTTACAACCGGATAAGCTTCAACCACATACCCACTTCCAAGTTTCAGAAATCCAAATTTTTCCTGCAATAAACACAAACCTGCTCCCAAACCAATTCCCACAATTGCACCAACCGCTGATATCATCCAACCTTCGAACAGAAAAATTCGTTTGATAATTTGATTGTTGGCTCCCAAATTTTTTAATGTTTCAATGTCCGCTTTTTTGTCGATAATCAACATAGAAAGAGAGCTTATGATATTAAAACTGGCAATTAGCAAAATAAAACAAAGAATGAGATACGTTATCCATTTCTCAATTTTCATTATTTTAAAGAAACTTTCCTGTTGTTCGTAGCGGTTTTTAACCTGAAAACGATTGCCAATAAGAGTTTGGATTTGGTTTTGAACTTTATCAATATCTGCACTATTTGCGAGTTTTAATTCAACTGCCGAAACTGTATTTTTATCATATTCAAACAAATTACGAGCCAATGCAATGGAAACCAGCACATAATGATCATCGTATTGCAATTGTTGAACCGCAAAGATACCGGAAACAAACGTCCCAATCTGATTAAAACTATTTTCAGGGCGAAGTAGATTAATGTTGGTGGTACGTTTGGGTGCATAAATATAAAGTGGATCGATAAAATGGGCTCCCAGCCCTAAAATGCTTGCAACACCGATGCCCGGAACTGCACGCTCAAAAGCACCATCGTACAATTGAAATTTCCCATCGTACATAATACTGTCGATGCGGGTCATTTTTTCGAATTCGTTGCTCACACCTTTAATAGTGGCAGGCATTTGCTTGTCTTTAAAACGCAGCAATGCATTTTCTTCAATCACTTCGGTGAAATATGCCACCGACTTTAAATTGCGAATTTCTGAAAACTCTGTTGAATTCAAATCAAAAGTCTTACCCTGCACCAACGTAATTTTCAAATCGGGATCGAAGGTGGAAAACATGTCCGAAATAAGCGATTCAAAACCATTGAATACCGATAAAACCACTACCAGTGCCATGGTACCAATGGCCACACCAGTAGCCGAAATACCAGAAATAATATTTATGGCATTGTGCGATTTTTTCGAAAATAAGTAACGCCGCGCTATCCTGAACGAAAAGGACAGATCGCTGATTTTATCTTTAAAACTTGTCACTGATTTTGGCATTACTAACAGGTAAATGGATGATTAATCTAATTCAATAACTTCACCTTCCTTCAAAGGCG
Organism: Paludibacter sp.; assembly: GCA_010365115.1. GTDB lineage: Bacteria > Bacteroidota > Bacteroidia > Bacteroidales > Paludibacteraceae > Paludibacter. Next base: position 66,896 of record JAAFGX010000002.1, on the reverse strand, counting down.
ATGGAGGATCACTTTTCAATAAATTATCAATGTTTTCCAAGTAATCCAACGAATCGTCAACATGAAAATAAAGTTGCGGAACAATACGCAATTGGTGACGAACACGTTTGCCTAAATCAAAACGGATCGCTTTTGCATCTTCATTCACTTTCACAAGTACATCCTTTACTTTATTACCTGGAAAAATACTTAAATGTGTGTGCGCTATACCCAAATCGGGACTAATTCGAACACCGGTAACTGTAATCAAAGTACCTTGTAATTCACGGGCATACAACAAAAAGATTTCACCTAATTCTTTTTGCAACATCCGCGATATTTTTTCTTGTCTTGTAGTTTCCATAGTTTTATTTATTATTTATTTTTATAATCATTTCATTTGCATTCAACTCAATTTTGGAAAATGCAAACCATTTTTTAGCTAAATCTTTTAATGAAGCTCCGATATGATAAACGGTTTCGTTATCGATAATCAAAAATCGATCATGAGATTTAGTGAATAATATCACTTCAATTGGCTCATATTGAGCATTATATTTTTCCAAATCCAGATGGAATTGTTTAGAATTTGTTGATGAAAAAATAGTTGTCTTAACTCCTTTTGTTCGTTTCGAAAGCAAAAGTAATACGCTCTCATCCACATAATTGTCAATTAAAACGATAGATTGCTTTGCAGATTTCACTAAATCTGTTGCAAATTTCCAAGCATCAAAAATTTGTCCATCGAAAAATATTCCTTCGTGTGGGGGCAGCGATGTTTTTATCAATAAATCAAATTTCTGGTCATGTTCCAATATCTTTTTTTCAACTCTATCCATCCGACTATGAAGCACATAACCTTTCATCAGGTATTCCTTCAAAATACTATTTGCCCAAATGCGGAATTGAGTACCACGTTTTGATTTAACACGATAACCGACTGAGATTATAACATCAAGGTTATAAAATTCAATCTGACGCAGGACTTCTTTTCCACCTTCCATTTGAACTGTTGCATTTTTTGCAACAGTTGACAAATAATCAAGTTCCTGCTCATCAAACACATTCTTAATATGTCTTGATATCACAGACTTATCACGATCAAACAAGGCACTAATCTGATTCAATGTCAACCAAACGGTTTCATCTTCAATTCTCACTTCTAATTGAGTGGAATCTTCTGATTGATAAAGAATTATTTCGCCGTTGGAATTCATAGGTGCATTTTTTTAACAGTAAATTATCATATCTTCCACTCAAATCCGTCCTTTGTATCTTTTATTTCAAAACCCAGAGCAGTCAGTTCATTTCTAATTTTGTCGCTGGTTGCCCAGTCTTTGTTTTGTTTGGCTTCCAGGCGCATATTTAGCAATAGGTCAATGGCTTTTTTATATGCTTCGTTTCCACCAGACATTTCAGTTTCCGATTTCAAACCAAGAATATCTTCAATATACAACTTGTAAACTGATTGTAACTCGCTCAAATCTAATTCAGAAATGGTTTTTTTTCCATCGTGAACCAAGTTTACCGCTTTCAAACAATCAAATAAATGCGAAATAACAATGGGCGTATTCAAATCGTCATTCATTGCTTCGTCGCACTTAGCTCGAAGTCCGGTTATTTCTACCGAAGTTGTTGCAAATGCAGTTAGTTTTTGTAAACGCGCGTAACCTTCCATCAAGCGGCTCAGTCCTTTTTCTGAACCTTCCAATGCCGTGCTGCTAAAATCGATCGTGCTGCGGTAATGCGCCTGCAAAATAAAGAAACGAACGGTCATCGGGCTGAATGGTTGTGTAAGCAACGCATGATTTCCTGTGAAAAATTCATCCAACGTGATAAAATTACCCAACGATTTACCCATTTTTTGTCCATTGATGGTAATCATATTGTTGTGCATCCAGTATTTCACACTGTCTTTACCCAAGCCGGCCTTGTTCTGCGCAATTTCGCATTCGTGGTGAGGAAACATCAAATCCATTCCACCACCATGAATGTCAAATTCTTCGCCCAAATATTTTGTTCCCATAGCCGAACATTCGAGATGCCAGCCTGGAAATCCTTCGCTCCATGGAGCTTTCCAGCGCATAATATGTTCCGGGGAAGCTTTTTTCCAAAGTGCGAAATCCACACTACGGCGTTTTTCGGATTGACCATCCAAATCACGCGTTGTTTCAAGCATATCTTCCACATTACGACCCGAAAGTTTGCCGTAATTATATGATTTATTGTATTTTTCCACATCAAAATAAACTGAACCTTCGCTTTCGTATGCAAATCCGGCATCGAGAATTTTCTGAACAAATTCAATTTGCTCCATGATATGACCTGATGCATGTGGTTCGATGCTTGGCGGCAGTACGTTTAATGCTTCCATGGCTTTGTGATAACGATTAAGGTAATATTGCACCACTTCCATCGGCTCCACATGATCGAGACGTGCTTTTTTTGCAATTTTATCCTCACCGCTGTCTGCATCATTTTCCAAATGACCCACGTCGGTTATGTTCCTCACATAACGTACTTTATAGCCCAAATAAGTCAAATAACGGAAAACAATATCAAAAGTAATGGCAGGTCGGGCGTGCCCCAAATGCCCATCGCCATAAACGGTAGGTCCGCATACATACATACCCACTTTGTTTTCATGAAGTGGCTCAAACAATTCTTTTTTGCGGCTTAATGTATTGTAAATGTATAAATTGTGTTCCATAATTCAATTTTAGATTTTAGATTTTCTATGATTGATTTTGTTTCGAACTGTATCGTAAATTTAAAATCTACAATCGTAAATTAGTTTATTCCTCTTTGCTTTTTCAAACTTTCGTAAGCTTCATTTACTGACCGGAATTTTTCGGTTGCTGATTTTTTTACATCCTCGCCCAAGTCGTTTACTTTGTCCGGATGATATTTCTTAGCCATTGTTCTATACGCTTTTTTAATTTCATCATTAGTTGCTGTGGTTTCAATTTCCAGCGATTTATAAGCCCAATTCGCATCTAAATGTTTTATATAGGGAGCTTTGATCGATTCAAAATCTAGTCTGTCAATCCGGAATATAATTGAAATCCGTTGAATAGTTGATAATTCTGAAGCTACAACTTCGCCATCGGCATAAGCAATCTTGAAAAGTAAATGCAACAATTCCAATTTGGAAGAATAGTTCATTTGAAGTCCAATTTGCTTTGCCACTTCAGATTCATTGATATTTTGCTCCAGAAGTTTCTTTAAAATTTGTAAAGCTTCCAATGCACTTTGTTCTCCAAAATTCGTCACTAAAAATTTCTTTACAACGGCTAGTTCAGATTTATCAACACGGCCATCGGTCTTCATTATGCAAGCCATGAGTATTAAAAGGCTCATTTTAAAATCACCTTCGTTGGTTTGACCGCTTCTAACTGTGCGAGTTGTAACTGCACTGCCAGTAGTATCAAACATTGACCCAACTGCAAATCCGATTAATGCACCAACGGGTCCGCCCAACGCCCAAAAACCCAATCCGGCACCAATCCATTTAGCATAATTCCCCATAAAGCTGTAATTTAATATTTTTTAGGAGGACAAAGATACGAAAAATCAATTTGAAAATTCATTTTAACAAGGACAAGTTATACAAATTTAGAGATTTACCTGTTTCAAAAATCTTGAAAATTCTCGAAATTAAATAATAAGTCAATTTTTATTTCAAAGGTTCATTTCCTCGTTTTCAAAGATTATTGCAATTAGACTAATTTTCAAATTCATTTATTTTCGTTTATCTTTGCCCTTGTATTGGTTCACAAACTCTATTTCTGGAGAAAGTGATGAAAAGGGAATGCCGTGAAAATCGGCAACAGTCCCGCTGCTGTAAGTTCCAATTACGTTTTGGGCAATACTTTTGCCACTGAAAAACCGGTTGAACGTTGAAAATTGATAGTATAAAAAACTCATCATAAATCAACAAATTAACGAATCAACCCATTCGGGAAGGCGCTCAAAAACAGGAATAAGTCAGAAGACCTGCCATGCAACATCAGTTTTAAAGCTTTCGAGGACAGAGCTAAGACCCAGTCGTGCATCCTTTTGCATTATTAATTTATCTCCTCCTGCAAGCTGCTTTTGATAAATCGTTTATTCCAATTAATTGTATGTCAATTGTTTCCAATCAAAAATTCTTCATTAAGTTCACAACGATTTCCTTGTGTCTGGTATTTTTGTGCGAAATAGTTACGGCTCAACAAAAAGTAGATACGACAAAAATATATTCCATATCAGAAATTACTGTAACCGAAAATTTCAGAAACACCGAAGTTCGCTCTACCGCTCCACTTCAAATTCTTTCTTCAAAAAAAATAGAGCAACTGAATGTGCTTCAAGTTTCGGATGCAGTGAAGCATTTCTCAGGAGTTACTGTAAAGGATTATGGCGGAATTGGCGGATTGAAAACCGTTTCGGTGCGCAGTTTGGGAGCCAATCATACTGCTGTAAGTTACGATGGAATCACTTTGACAGATTGTCAAACCGGTCAAATTGACTTGGGGCGATTTTCGTTGGAAAATGTTGATATGATTTCGTTGAATAATGGGCAAAGTGATAATATTTTCCAACCCGCGCGACTGTTTGCATCTTCCTCTGTTCTAAATATTCGGACAATCTCTCCTTCATTTGTTGGAAATAAAAAGATAAATGGAAAAATTGGCATGAAAGCCGGATCGTTTGGTTTATTGAATCCTTCGTTGTGGCTTGAAAGTGAAATTAACCCAAAAATATCGGCAACTTTCAGCGGTGAATGGCTTTCGGCGAACGGAAAATATCCCTATACTTTGAAATACGGTCCACATGAAACTGACAGTATTTCAACAGAAACCAGACAAAACACGGATGTAAAAAATCTTAGGATAGAAGGAGCTTTGTATGGAAATTTTTCTGAAAAAGAATCCGGCTATATAAAAAGCTATTTTTATCAATCTGAACGAGGATTGCCAGGTGCAACCGTTTTTTACAATGCCGAAAGTTCATCCAAACAACGAGTCTGGGACAATACCTTTTTTACCCAAGGTCATTTTCAAAAGGAATTTTCAAAAAAATGGGTTTTTCAAACCAATGCTAAATATAATAGTGGATACTTGCATTATTTAGATCCGACTTATTTAAATTCAGATGAAAAATTGGAAAACTCCTATTTACAGCAGGAAATTTACGGCTCAGCTTCTGTTTTGTTTCGCGCCTTCGAACATCTTTCTTTTTCGGCTTCAACGGATGCTGCATTTACTTCTTTAAATTCAGATTTAAACCATTTTTCTTTCCCCGAACGATTTAGCTTTTTATCGGATATTGCTGCAAAATATGTTACAAATAACTTTCTAATAACATCAAGTTTGTTAGGAACTATGTTGACCGAAAAGCTAAAAATTGGATCTACAGATCAACAATACAATAAACTATCTCCCTTTATCAGTATATCGGTAAAACCAATTGAAAGGACCGATTTTAGAGTTCGTATGTTTTATAAAAATATTTTTCAAGTACCAACATTCAATGATTTATATTACCCGAGCTTTGGTAACCGAAATTTGAAACCCGAAAATGCAAATCAATTTAATATTGGATTAACGTACACAGTTTCTATCGGAAAATGGTTGCCGTTATTTTCGCTGACATTAGATGGTTATCATAATGAAGTATTGGACAAAATTGTTTCGTTTCCAAACAAAAATACCTTTGGATGGACAACATTAAATCTGGGAAAAGTGAACATCGATGGAATTGATTTTACTGCAGAAACAGCTTTAAAGCCATCCGACAAAATTGCCATAATTATTGGAACTTCGTATACCTACCAGCGAGCGTTAAACGTAACCAATTCTTCCGATTTGGAATTTAAAAATCAAATTCCGTATACACCTCGCATTTCAGGTTCCGGAAAAATTGGCATCGAAACACCTGTCATATCTGTTTCTTATTCACTTCTATGGTCAGGTAAAAGATATACACTTTTTCAGAACTACGCCGAAAACAGACTCCCCGGATTTGGTGATCACAGTATTTCCGTTTCACGAATTTTTAAATTAAAATCCGGTATTATTTCTACAAACTTCGAGATTCTGAACCTGATGAACAAAAATTATTCTATTATCCGATTTTTCCCTATGCCCGGACGCTCAATTCGAGCTTCTGTCTCATACAAGTTTTAACTTCATTCCTATTCTTTTGCAACCTTTTATTGGTTTAATGTTTTGATTATAATGATTTTAAAACATTTTTTCGAAATAGGATAATTACGGATGTTCAAACTAATAAATTGAGCATTATTATGCAGCATTTTATCAATCTTTAGTATATTTCGAATCACTTACCTCGTTATTTTCAGCTTTATTTGTTACATAATTCACTGATTTTAAGAGATTCCTTTTTATTTTCACTAAATTGCAAAATAATACGATTGGTATCATTTACCAAGCGCAAACTAAGTATTAAATAAAATGTTTTATTTAATTAAAATTTGGAGGAACTTATTATGGCAGCAGCGGGAAATAAAAAACCGAAAAAGACTTCGTCAGGTAAACACGTGAAACATGTTCCGGCTTATCAGACTTCAACAGAAACACCGTTTGAGGACGATTTTAAAAAGAAAAAATAATTCTTTCCAGTAAAGGATTAAAAAAAGGAATGAAGTTCAGTACTTCATTCCTTTTTTCTACTTTTTGCATTGCAACACTCTAGAAATTTCTGATAATAATATCATAAAATTTATCCCAAAACCGTTCCAAACTATTTTTACTTTTATAGTTTACTTATAATTACATTTCTAAATTCGATAGGTATCCCTTCGTTTTGAAAACCAATATACCCTTTATTTACTGTAAGTCCGGAAATTTTATTTTGTAATACTCCATTTACGAAAACTGTAATACTGCTTTTTTTGCAGATTACCTTCATTGCATTCCATTCACCCAAGGTTTTTTCATTGGAAGCATTCATCTTCATTACTGTAAACTTCACGGAATCAGTACACTCTCTTGCCCATACTCCATTCATGCAAATGATATCGCCTGCCGCATCTTCCTTTTGCTGCACCTGGAAACACACTGGCCAAATAGTGTCTTTGGGTTGAATGTGAACTAATACACCACTGTTTCCGAGTGATTTTGTCCAGCGCCATTCAAGTTTAAGTGTGTAGTTGCTGTAACTTTTCTTAGTTCGCAAATATCCGGACGAAATTCCTGATATTTTCAGAGTGCCATTGTCCATTTTAAAAACATCCTGAGGATTAAGTGACGCATCTTTGATGATGTATTCCCAATTTACTGCATCTGAACTACTAAATATCTTTTGTTTTTTACTGTTACCTGCTTGAACTATTGTTAAAGCAGATTCTAAAAACAAAACGATTACGAATAGGATTTTGATGTTTGTTTTCATTATCGATATAAATTTCAATTTGATGCTATTGAAGTTCAATAGTACGTTCATTTATTTGAAGAATATTATTTGCAGACACTTCTTTAGTCTGAATGCTATAAATTACCCAGCCGCTAGAGCCATCAATACTTGATGCGGTGCGCACTTCGTTGTTCGACAACGGAAATTCTTCGCGATTAATTTGAGTACCTCCTAAGGTTTTTTGCATTGATTTTACAAATTCGTAAGCAGCATCTGTTACTTGCTTTGAATTTGCAGTCTGCCAAAGTCTTATAATAACATTATCGTCTTCTTCATTTATTTGATCCAATTCTGCGGTTAAATCGGCATCAAAAGGCTCACCACCATAATTATTCGGTAATTTAATTTTAGCGTTAATTTCTTCACCTAATTTATACTTTACGCCATGAAAGGCATAAAATTGTTGAACCTCTTCGATTGCTGAATTTTCGATGGCTTCTTTGGTTGAAAATAATGAGACCAACTGATCCAAAAAGATATTGAAATTGGGAATGGCTTTGTAATCATTCCTCAATAAATCAACTCCCTTCTTAATAAAATCACGTCCTTCTTCCCAATTTACCACTTCCTGGAAAGTACCATATTCATCTGTTTTAATTATTACAGGCAAATTATTACTTATTGAAATCAGCTTTTCCATAGCAGGATTCCAGGTTTCCTTTATGTTGAAATTTTTGTACAACCATTTTAAAGTATAGCTATTAGCAGATGAGTCAATCACTTCCACGTCCACATTATAAGAATAAAGTTGACGTTTGGTAGTGTCAGTGGCATTTGTAATCTGATAGCTGTTTTCAGTAATTGTGTAGGTTTGTTTTTCGTTTTTATCCCAGTAACCTATAATCTGTGCGGTGGAATCCTCTGAATTTATTTGTCCAACTACAGAAGGAATTAAAGCCCCAAAAAGAAAAAGTAGAAATATTTTTTTCATCGTTTTAAATAATAAATTTTTGTTCCAAAATTAACACAAAAACTTCAACTATTCAACTTTATTTTGATAAAAAATTGAAATAAGCGAAACGACAGGAATTAAATGGCTGAAATTCAAGAATAATGGGAGTATCTAAATTCCGGTAAGTTATATGGTTTTGCATCAACAAGAATGCAATTGAATTTTCATAATACAGATTTACAGACCTTTAGAAGCAGCTTTATCGATATAAAACTCTACCTGTTCATTATTAGAATGCATAAAAGAAGCTGGAAATTTAGCGGAAGATGATTTGTGATGTCTTATTTCTTTAAGAACATCGGCTTTGGAATCTCCTGTAACTAAAAAAACAACTTGTTGCGCCTGATTGATTGTTTTCCCGGTTAAAGTAATACGATTCTGACCGGTGACCGGATGAACACCCACCGAAACAGATAAATGAGAATGCAACAAACTCATATCGTTGGGAAAAATGGAAGCAGTATGTCCATCATCGCCCATGCCTAAAAGAATAAGATCAAATTGAGGAAATCCATTTTTTATAGGAAGTTCTCTTTCAAGTAATGTTTGATAACGAAAGGCTTCGGTTTGTGGATCATTTTCGCCTTGTATTCTGAAAATGTTTGCTTCGTGAATAGGTACATTTTTTAGCAAACTATTAAAGGTCATTCCAAAATTACTTTCGGGATGAGTAGGTGGGACACAACGCTCATCCACCCAAAATATCCGAATAAAATGCCAGGGAATTGACTCAGAAAAATCACTTGCCAGAATCGTAAAAAGCAATTTCGGTGTACTTCCACCAGAGATGGCAATATTCAGTGGAAGCGAACTTTTATTTTTTTCTTTGGCTTTGACCAAAATCAATTCGGCAACTGCTCTAGCAGTATCTTCAGGAGTATCAAAAATATGAATATCTGGTGACATAGAAAATATTTTAATTAGGAATTAAACAACTTTGAAAAAAACTAAATTTTTAAAATAAATATTGCCAATGGCTGATTAAATTCAATTACATTAAGCAAAACATGTTGTTATTTCAATCTGTTTTAAACTTTTTAAACGGCGCTCTCCATTTTAATTCTTTATCTCCAAAAAGGGCATTTGCTTCTTTTGGTCCCCAAGTGTTACCTTCGTAAAAATAAAGTGGAATATCTGGATTATTTTTCCAAGCTTGTATAATAGGGTCTACAAATTTCCAACTTGCTTTCACTGCATCGGCACGCGCATAGAGAGTAGAATCGCCAATCATACAATCCAGCAATAATCTTTCATATGCTTCCGAAATTTTATTCTGAGCCAAATCGGAGTAATGAAATGCCATGTTCACATTCTGAACTTTGTAACCTGCGCCGGGAATTTTCATACCAAAATCAACTGCAACACCTGCATCGGGATTGATGCGTAGAATAATCATGTTCGTTGATTGTGCAACACATCGTCGTTTAAACAATTGATGGGGAGCGGGTTTCAGATGAATAACGACTTCGGTGACATGCTCGGGCAAATTTTTTCCGGTACGAATATAAAATGGAACATCACCCCATCGCCAATTGTCCACAAAAATTCTCATGGCTAAAAAAGTCTCGGTTTTTGAGTTGGGCGCAACATCCTTTTCTTGTCGATAACCCTTTTGAATAACTTCATCCACCATCGTTTCGATATACTGACCTCTAACAACGTTTTCAGTCACTTCAGTAGGTTTTATGGGGCGTAAAGACTGCAATACTTTCACACTTTCATTTCGAATGGATTCCGAATCGAAAATGGATGGCGGTTCCATGGCAACAACAGCCAGCACTTGTAACAAGTGATTCTGAACCATGTCTCGCATGGCTCCCGAAGTATCGTAATAACCGCCACGAGATCCAACACCAATTTTTTCGGAGGCTGTAATTTCAACCCTGTCAACATATTTACGATTCCAGATAGGTTCGAAAAAACCATTAGAAAAGCGGGTTACCATTATGTTCTGAACCGTTTCTTTTCCTAAATAATGATCGATACGATAAATCTGGTCTTCGTTGAATCCGCTTCGTATTTTTTTGTCTAAATCAATAGCTGTATCCAAACTATATCCAAAAGGTTTTTCGATAATAATTCGTTTCCAACCATTGTCTTCTGTATTCATTCCGAATTTAACCATACTAGCCGCTACAATTTCGTACAAGAACGGAGGAATGGAAAAATAAAAAATAATATTTTGAGGAATATTCAATTTCGAAGAAAGTGTATCAATATATGTTTTTAATGATCCAAAATCTTCTTCGGTCTGATTGTGAACTTTTTGATAATATACATAGGTCAGAAAACTAGTCAATTTCTCGGGAAACTCGGTTGCTCCGGTGTTGGCAAATTCCAACAAAGTAGAATTCACATCATTTCTATTTGTTTCCTCATCTTTTTCCTGGCTCCCCGCTCCTATTACTGCAAAATTTTCTGGCAATAAATTATCGAGATATAACTGAAAAATGGCGGGCAGAAGTTTGCGTTTAGCTAAATCGCCATTGGAACCAAAAATGACCAAAATCTGATTTTCAACCGAATTTTTTCGCGCTTTTTTTATACTTTCTTCCATGTATTATTTTTATTTCACAAATCATTTTGAATATTGAAATCTATTCTTTCGTTAAACAATTGTACTAAAGAATCGTTCAAATGAAACTCATTTCAGAACCATTTTTTCCGTTTAAAAAACCATAACATCCATAAAGTAATAAGAATCATAACTCCCCACATAATAAAATAACCGTTATGCCAACGAAGTTCAGGTAAGTTCTCGAAATTGGTTCCATACACTCCTACAATAAAAGTAAGCGGGATAAATATTACTGAGAACACTGTTAGAATGCGCATTATGTCATTTAATTTGGTACTCATCACCGTATGATAAATATTTAACTGATCGTACAAAATTTCACGATAACTATCGGAAAGATCGGTTGCTTCATTGATATTGTCGTGAAGTTCTTTAAAGTGCATCCGGTTTTCATCGTGTTTAAATTCCGTCTCCATTTTTCCAAGATTTAATATCATTTCTTTGGCCGGTTTTATATTTTTGCGCAAAAAATTTAGTTCTCTTTTAAAAATATTGATATTATCCAACAATTCTTTTTTAGGATCGTTCGTCATATTTTCTTCCAGGCTTTCAATTTTGTCGCCAAGCTGTCCGATAATGTAAATGTAATTATCAACCACAATATCCAACAGTGCAAAAGCCAGATAATCGGCTCCAGAAGTTCTGATTTTATTTTTATGCTTTCGGATGCGCTCACGTACAGGTTCAAAAACGTCACCTATTTGTTCCTGAAAAGAGATAAGCGTTGTTTCTGTTACAATCAAACTAAGGTTCTCTACCGATATTCTTTCGTCAGCTTCCTTATATTGTAACATTTTGATGGTAATAAAAATTCCATTATCAATTTCTTGAACTTTGGGGCGAATGGATGGATTCATAACATCAGAAAGCACATTATTTTCCAAATTGAATATTTTGGCAATTTCTTGCATTAATTCCACATTGTGTAATCCGTCGATATTCAACCAACTAATTGATTTGGTCTGTTTTAATTTAATTATATCACTTGTCGATTTAATCTCCGGTTCGCGGACTTCATCCATGTCGAAGTCCATAATACGCAGACCGATTGGATCGGTTTTATGTTGTCCCCTAAAAACCAGTGCATACGGCGACAAACCGATTTCTTCTCTTTTCTTTAAAGTTAATCTGGACATGATTTAGTTTTTTTATAAATACTTATACCAAAACTGGCTTTGGATTGATATAATAACTCATTTGGTATTACGGGCAAAGATATATATTTTTTATGCAAAAAAAAGGGAACTGCCAAAGCCTTTCCCTCCAAAAATTGATAAACTTAAAATTAAAGTGGCTTTAAAGTACCGCTTCCCGGAGTAGTTGCAGTAATTACCGGAGATCCTTCATATTCAATATTCCCTGAACCTGAAATCTTAGCTTTCAAAGTATTAATTACATTTACATACGTGTTTCCGCTTCCCGTAGTAGTACAATCAGCCGTATTTGAAATAAGATTTGAAAAATCAATATCACCGCTTCCCGAAATCAATGTAGTTAATGTTTCAGCAGTTCCTTTAGCTGTAATATTTCCGCTACCTAAAATGCTGGCATTCATTTTTTTGATATTCAGATCTTTGGATGCAATAATATCACCACTTCCGGTATTGATAAATAACTCCAAATCCTTGAAAGATGAGTTCAACACCACATTTCCACTTCCAGCATTAGAAACTGATGAAAGTGAATCGGGCATTGTAATCATTATTTTTGCTTTACTGTTTACCAATAATGTGGTTATCGGACTAACAGAAATAACCAAATTGCGGGCAACTACTTTTAGTGAAATGTATTGAATAATGTTTTCATAATCCGACACTTCCACTTTAAACGAATCGCCTTTTACAATTTCCACATCAGCCGAAGTGAGCAAATCAATTGATTTAAAATTACTTACAGGTCGAATTTCAGTAATTATATCACCTGTGCCGGTTACACCAAACATCCCAACACAAGCTGCAAGTGAAAAGGAAAAAAGTAATGAAACAACAAATTTGAAAAGATTTTTTTTGTTCATAAAAATTAATATTTAATGTTATTGCATTTTTTTTGTTTCTTAAAAAAACAACAATAATGAAAAATGTATCTTAAAATTGGAATTTTAAAAAAAAAGATCTGGGTAAATTTATTGAATCAGTTCTTTCATAATTAGCGTCATAAGCGGTTGAACCGAATTGCCAATTTGCTGAACCACCTCGTGACTTACTTCCACTATTTTACCCGGAACTCCCAAATCGGTTATAATTGAAATCCCAAAACATCGCATTCCGGCATGATTTGCAACAATCACTTCTGGAACAGTGCTCATACCAACAGCATCGCCCCCGATAGTACGGAAATAACGATATTCGGCTGGCGTTTCGAAAGTAGGACCGGTAGTTCCTACATACACACCTTCCACTACTTTAATATTGTTTTTGGCTGCTATAAGCTTTGCTTTAGCAATTAATTCTTTCGAATAAGCTTCGCTCATATCGGGAAAACGAGTTCCTAATTCAGCATTATTTTTCCCACGGAGCGGATGTTCCGGAAAAAGGTTGATATGATCGGTAATAATCATCAAATCGCCTATTTCAAAGTCGGGATGCACGCCACCCGAAGCATTTGAAACCAGCAATGTTTCAATTCCAAGAGCTTTCATAACCCGAACAGGAAACGTAACAGCTTTCATATCGTAGCCTTCATAATAATGGAAACGGCCTTGCATAGCTAATACTTCAACCTCACCCAGCTTTCCAATAATCAGTTTTCCACTGTGGCCTTCAACTGTCGATATAGGAAAATTTGGAATTATTTCGTATGGAATTTCTGTTTTATCTGTAATTTGAGTAACCAGATTTCCCAAACCGGTACCAAGTATAATACCTGTTTTTGGTTTCATTGGAATTCTGGAACGCAGGAAATCAGCTGTTTCTTGAATCTTCAATAACATAATCTTTAATTTTTTGAATGAATATATTTTCTTGATTGTGTAAAATTTTTACACGAATTGGCAATGCAAAAGTCCTAGATTTTAATGATTCGGGGAAATACGGATTCGATACCATTCGTGAAGCATCTTTTTCGGTTACCAACACTATTTTTTCTGTCGAAGGCAATTTGTCAAATGTATGGAAAATTAAATTAAAATCTTTGGGTTGAAAAGCATGATGATCGTCGAAAAATAAGGTTTTTACAGTATCACAATACTTATTTAAATGTAAGACAATCGATTGAGGGGAAACAATTCCTGCCACCAGCAAAATGTTGGCTTTTGTCTCGCCCAACATTTCGTAGTTCCATTTTTCAGGCAATGAATCGGGAAATACCGGTACTATTTCGTCGTAAACATAGTTCGAGAAAAACAATAGTTGATTGGTTTCTATTTTCAACTCCGTTTCAATCAAACGCATATCGATAGGTTTAAAATCATCCGGACATTTAGTGACAACAATAATGTCAGCTCGTTTGCTACCACTTCTCCATTCCCTTAAATTTCCGGCAGGAAGCAGTAAATCACGACTATACAAATTAGCAATATCAGTTAATAAGATGGATAATCCCGGTTCAATATACCTGTGCTGAAAAGCATCGTCAAGAACTACCAACTGCAAATCGGGAATAAGTTCCTGCAGTTTTTTTACACCGTGAACTCTTTTTTCGTCGACAGCAACGGTAACATCCGAAAATTTTTGTTGAATTTGAAACGGTTCATCTCCCAGAGTAGAAGCAGTTGAATTTTGGTCGGCAAGTATGAAACCTTTTGTCGAGCGTTTGTACCCTCTACTCAAAACCGCCGATTTCCATTCGTCTTTTAAAATTGATAGAATAAACTCGGCATGAGGAGTTTTGCCGGTGCCCCCTGCAGCAAGGTTTCCAACTGAAATGACAGGAATGTTGAACCTGGTAGAACGAAATATTTCCTGATCGAACAGCCAATTACGAATGGCAATCACTAATCCGTAAAGGAGTGAAAATGGGTAAAGAATAATATTTCGTCTGGGCTTCTTCAATTGTATTCGATTGTCAAAAGAAAATTAAGAGAATGACAAAGATACATTTTTTTGAATAAAAATCACTATTCCTAACCTTTTCAAAAAAAATGAAATTTTAAATAAATACCAACTCAATCTCATGGCACCGGATCGTAACCACTTCCACCCCATGGGTGACAACTGCCAATACGTTTTATCGATAACCATCCGCCTTTTATAATTCCATGTTTTTTCACCGCTTGTATGGTATAATCGGAGCAAGTAGGGGTATAACGACAACTTGGTGGTATAAGAGGAGATATGCTGTATCGATAAAAATACACCGGAAGTAAAACGATAAATTGGAGTACCTTTTTCATAATAAATTCGATTTTCACTGAATTATATGTAGAACAAGTCTTAAAATCCTCCTCACTCCAACCCTCTCCTCAAGGAGATGGTTGGAGTGAGGTCTGGATTTAGTGGGTTACCATTTTCTAACTTATTTTTATATCTGAAAGTTCAATTATATCAATAATTTTCTGAAGAGCGAGCTTCATCTTTTTCTCAACCGTAGCGAAATCAAGTTCATCGTCCGATACGTAATTAAAAGCAATTTGAATTTGAAGTTCCTTTTCATTCAATTTTTCAATTAACATTTGTTTGTTTAATCGATACGCTTCACGCATTAAACGTTTCAACCGATTACGTTTCACTGCTCTTTTAAAGCGTTTTTTGGGGACACTTACCATAACGCTCGCCGCTTCAGCATCCTTCTTTGATTCAATTAAATAAATCACCCTTAAAGGATAAGCTATAAAAGCCTTACCTTGAGTAAACAAACGAGTTATGCGTTTCTCGCCGCATAAATGTTCCGATTTGGGAAAAGAATTTAGATGAATCATTAATCTGTAAATAAACTATCCCAAAAGTAAAGAAAAAACTTCGATACTTTTGGGATAGACCATTTTTTTTTGAACGTATTTTATTTTCGTATTTTTTTATTACTCTCTTTTAAATAATTTTCTAAAGCCATTGTCATTGAAGGAACTCCCGCTACAGGAGCTTCAATATCAAGTCTCATTCCGGCATCCCGAACTGCTTGTGCAGTAGCTACCCCAAAACATCCGATTTGAATGTCGCCTTGTTCGAAATTCGGGAAATTTTTGAGTAATGATGAAATTCCCTGAGGACTGAAAAATATCAGCATATCGTAGTTAAAATCTTCGTTTGTACCAAAATCGTTACTAACGGTTTTGTACATAATGGCTTTATTGAAAGAAATTTTTGATTTTTCAATCATCGCCATTGTATCTTCATTTTGAACATCCGAGGTGATTAACAGGTATTTCTCATCCAAATGTTTGTTCATTATAATAACCAAATCGGCCATTTTGCCTGATGCACCGTAAAAAACCTTGCGTTTACGATAATGAATGTAACGTTGCAAATATAAAGCAACAGATTCGGAAACACAAAAATACTTCATGGTTTCAGGAATTGTTACCCGCATTTCTTCACACAATCTGAAAAAGTGATCAATACCATGACGTGCATTAAAAATAATTGCAGTATGATCCAGAATATTGACACGTTGAGTTCTGAAATCCTTTGCAAGAATCGGCTCAACTTTAATAAATGGTCGGAATTCAATTTTGACATTGTACTTATTGCTGATGTCAAAATAGGGAGACTTTTCAGAAGTCGGCTGTGGCTGTGATACTAGTATCTTCTTTATTTTCAATGCAATAAATTTTAGACATATAACAATCTATATAATTAATTGATACACCAGATATAATGCAACCAGGGGTAAAAATTCGAGGGTGCAAAGATACAACATAATGTAAAAAGATGCTACTATTTTGTGAAGAAATATTTGAAATAGTTTAATTAGAACTAAAATAAAGGCGATAATGCTCACAATCAGAGATATAGTGTCGACAATTGGAATCAATTCTGATAGAATATAAATTCTCAATATTAACAAAGGAAATAATACAATTCCGGCATAGGATAGAATATTGAAGTAACTTTCTTTTGCCATTTTCAAGTTTGCAGAATCCAAGAAAACATACCCTATTAAATCGAAACTAAATGATTTTAAAAGGAAAAAAAGTGCAGTTACAAGATAAATACTACCATATTTGAGAAATGAAAATTCAGTATAATTATGATTAAGAGCGAGATATAAATAGAAACAGGCTACTCCAATAGAAAAAGCTATTATAAAAAACCGGAAACGTAAATCATTTATCGTTGCCCTACTAAAAATGCTTGAGCGCAGCTTTACCTGAAAAAAAGTCTTCAATGAGTCCGTTAACAAACCGGCAGAATGGGAAATTGAATACGTCATTAACAAGAAGAAAATAAGTAAAACACCAAATACCCAACCTTCTGTTTGAGGGAGCGAAGGATGAGGAATTCCAATAAACCCGGTTGGGATTGGGATAATTGATTTTATTGAATCAACAATTCTTAATGAGTCAACCAATGCTAGCGAATCCATTTTTACCAATGAATCCATTGGTAAAACTACAGAAGTATCGTTTACTATTTGTATTGTATCCGGCAGTGTCATTGTTTAAAATTAAAGTGCGGCAAAGCTTCGGGCATTTTCGTCCCAGTTTGTCGAAAATTGAATTGCATTTAAAACATCTTCTGGATTTACTACCACTTCCCACATTTTACGGTGTTCTTCACGCATAAAATGCTCGTCAACAGCACGGTTAAGCATGGTTATTAGGTCATCGAAATAGCCTTCGAGGTTTACAATTATTATCGGTTTGGTAAAAATCCCCAATCGTTTCCAGGTAATTACTTCCAATAATTCTTCCAACGTACCACAACCGCCCGGCAAAGCCACCACAGCATCGGCCATCATTGCCATTTTTTCTTTCCTTTCATGCATGGAATCCACCAGAATCAATTCAGTGAGATTGGTGTGGTTCCATTCCACTTCGCACATAAAACGGGGAATTACGCCAATTATTTTTCCTCCGGCTTCCAAAGTACTATCCGCAAGCATTCCCATAAGTCCCATGGAGCCACCACCGTAAACAATTGATAAATTTGCCTCAGCAAGAATTTTCCCCAGAAGGGCAGTTGCTACAAAGTAACTTGGTTTAACCTGTGAGCTGGATGCACAGTATACACAAATAGTTTTCATGGTAGTAGGATGAACAATTATCAGCTTTTTAGTGAATTTGTATGCAAAAATACAGTTTTCTTTCCGTATTTTTGAGCATCAAAATAAAAATGACTAAAAATGATATTGGTAACAGGTGCAACAGGATTGGTAGGAGGTAATTTAATATGGCATCTGTTGCAAAAAAATGAACGGGTCACCGCCATTTGTCGATCCACAAGCAAGTTGGATTCTCTTCGGACTATTTTTAGATTTTACACACCATATCCGGATGAATATATTGCCCGCATCGACTGGAAAATAGGCGATGTGTTAGATGCTGGTTCTTTGCATGAAACAATGATTAACGTCAATACTGTGTATCATTGTGCAGCAGTTGTTTCGTTAGGAAATAATGCTGATATTTTATTGGATACCAATGTCGCAGGCACCAGAAATATGGTAGAAGCAGCACTAGAAGCTGGTGTCCAGAAATTTTGTTTTGTGAGTTCCATCGCTGCTTGCGGACGTGCAGTGGGAACCGAAAAGATTGATGAAAAATCTGTTTGGGAAGATAATCAAAACCGCTCGCTCTATGCACGAAGCAAATATTATTCGGAGCAAGAAGTGTGGAAAGGAATTGAAAAAGGACTGAATGCAGTAATTGTCAATCCGGGAGTTATACTTGGCGTTTCGGGAACCAATTCAGGCAGTTCGCAATTGTTTTATCAAATAAAAAAAGGCTTGAAATTTTATACCAATGGCGGAAGTGGCTACGTAGATGTGAAGGATGTGGCAAAAGTGATGATTCAACTGGTTAATTCTGAAATAACGGGCGAACGGTTTATTTTGGTTGCCGAAAATTGTTCAAACAAAGATGTGCTCAGTTGGATGGCCGATGGATATGGAAAACAACGACCATTTATAAACATTGGCAAACGAACACTCTGGCTTGTAGGAATTATATCAGAAATTCTTGGGAAAGTTTTTCATTTCAAGCCACTTATCGACCGTGGAACGGCACTTTCGGCAACGAACAGGGAATATTATTCGAGTCGAAAAATTCAAGATGCAATAGGATTTGGTTTTACGCCGGTTTCCCGTTGCATTGACCAAGTGTGTAAATTTATGAGCCAAAATGGCAAATAAATTTCTGGTAAATTATACTTCTATTTTTGCTGTGCGTTATTTTTATCTGTGGTCTCTTAAAAAGACAAAATGGTATTATTATTCAAAACATATTCATTATATTTGCTCCCTGCATTTTTGAAAATGTGTTTCAATTAAATGAAAAATGATTTTATGAAAAAACTTTTTACTCTCTTTCTGGTCACTCTTTCTGTTTTCATCTTTGCTGCCGAGCCAAGCGGATATTATAATAATGCGGTGGGTAAAGCAGATGCAGCTTTAAGAACAAGTTTAAAAACAATTATTGCAGAAGGACACAGCGTTACAAGCTATAATGGATTATGGACTGCATATGGTAGTACTGACATCAATCCATCCACAGGGAAAATTTGGGATATGTATTCAAACTGTAGTTTTACTTGGAGAACTGATCAAAATTCAGGAACTACTGGAGCTGAATGTTTAAATTATAACCGTGAACACTCTATTCCACAAAGTTGGTTTGGAGAAGCCTCTCCAATGGTGAGTGATGCATTCCATGTTTATCCGACTGACAGTAAAGTCAATGGGATCCGAGGCAGTTATCCATTTGGTGAAGTTGGTTCTGCTACAAATACAACAGGAAATGGAAGTAAATTGGGATCTTCCAGTTTTTCCGGCTATTCAGGCACTGTCTTTGAGCCTATTAACGAATACAAAGGTGATTTTGCTCGAACCTATTTTTATATGGCTACTCGCTATTCTGGAGCATGTGAAAACTGGAGTGGTGGAGTTTTTAGCTCTTCATTCTCAGGACTAAGTGCCTATGCAAAAGATATCTTTTTAAAATGGCATCGTCAGGATCCTGTTAGCATTAAGGAAAAAAATAGAAATAATACCGTAGAATCTGTTCAACACAACCGCAACCCTTTTATCGATCATCCCGAACTGGCCGAATTTATCTGGGGAACACGCAAAGGCGAACCATGGTCGTTGGTTTCAGCAATTGATAAAGTGAAAATTGCTTTTTCTGTTTCTCCCAATCCGGTTCAGAATGAATTGACCATTAATTCGGACGAATCCAATCTGGCATATTCCATTTACAACTTAAGCGGTCAGTTGATTAAAGAAGATCAATTGAGTATTTCAAAAACTATTTCGTTGGAACAATTGAATAACGGTATGTATTTGCTTCAACTCAAATCGGGTAACCGAAAATCAATTCAAAAATTTATTGTCAGCAAATAACCAACACTTTTTTACTCCTATTTTTGAGGGAACCTGCTGAAAAACCAATCAGCAGATTCTCTCTTTTAGTCTACAGAAATTATATTCTATGAAAAAGACATTTTTACTTTCCTTTGTCCTCCACTTACTATTATTCTCGGTTTTTGCTCAAATTCCTGCCGGTTATTACGATAACGCCATCGGTAAAAAACAAGCAGAATTAAAAACCGCTCTGCATTTGAAAATAAAAAATGCCAATGTGCCAAGCTATGGAAGCGGTACGGGCAGTACATGGGCTGCATTTACCAAAACGGATGTTCGTCCGACAGATGGAACGGTATGGGATATGTATTCCAACAATCATGTAGCTTTTAATGGAAATTCTGCTGCCAGCGGAATGAACATCGAACACTCCTTTGCAAAAAGTTGGTGGGGCGATGGACGACAAGCAGCTCAGGATGTGATGCATTTGGCTCCATCGAATAGCACGGCCAATTCGGCAAAAGGAAGTTGGCCGATGGCAGTTGTTGATGGTACAACCACCTTTTCAAACGGTGCAATTAAAGTCGGAAAATCGAGCAGCCGGCCGGGTGGATTGATTGATGCTTGGGAACCTGCCGATGAATATAAAGGTGATTTCTCGCGTGCATATATGTACATGGTTACTGCCTATGAAGATTATTCAACATTATGGACTGGAAATTCAGTCAATCAGCTCGATAATAATACTTATCCAGTTTTTGAGCAATGGACGGTGGATTTATTGCTGAAATGGTGTGAGCAAGATCCGATAAGTCAAAAAGAAATTACCCGCAATAATGAAGTATACAAAATTCAGGGAAATAGAAACCCATACATTGACTATCCGCTTATGGTCGAATATGTTTGGGGAAAACTTACTTCTGTGCCATTTTCTCCAGATGGAAAAGTGGATTATCCTTATTTAAGCACACCTTCCAATGGAACTATTTTTGATTTTGGAAAAGTAGCTTACCTACAAACCGCAAATTTGACTGTAAATCTGAAAGCTTTGAATTTAACCGGAGATTTATCCATCTCAATAACAGGAACAAATGCAGCCAATTTTTCAGTTACAAACTCTTTAATTTCAAAATCGAATGCAGAAGCTGGCTATAATCTGGTTGTAAAATATTCGGCGCAAACTGTTGGTTCTCAAACTGCTCAACTCAACATTTCGGGCGGTGGAATTACAGCTGCTTCATTTAGCATTAAAGCCCTTTCCTCCGACGAATTTTTGGCTTTGCCAGCCACCAATATTAGACACAACGGATTTACAGCCAACTGGACGGTTTCGGCAGCTGCTAATGGTTACAGTCTCAATGTATATTCTCTACAAAGCAATGGTGCCACGGAATCGAGAACCATTCTTCAGGATGAATTTTTAAACGGACTGCCAAGCGGCTGGACAACGGAAGGTTATACCGATAATCAAACATCAAGTTCCATGCGGTTGGCTTCGGGTAGCAATCCCGGAAAAATCATTTTTCCGGCACTCAATTTATCATCTACCGGAACTGTTTTGACTGTAAAAGCCCGACAATATGTAAACGATGCAGGAGCAAAACTTACCGCCACTCTCAATAATCAACCATTAGCAGTTTGGACAACAGGAGTTGCGAATCAGGATTTTATTGTGAATATTCCACAAAGTACAAGTTCTTCGGTTATTGCTTTGTCGGCTGTAAGCGGAAGTCGTGTGTATGTTGATTATGTGAAGGTAGCCACACAAGGAAGTGTTCAAACTGCTGTTTCAGTGCTGGGTTTTCCAAAATCGGTGGGAAATGTGATGAATTTCGCAGTTGATGAATTAATGAGCGATTCAACTTATTATTTTACGGTTCAACCCGTAGGAAATTCAGCTTCCATTTCCAATGCCATTTCAGTTCACACAACTTTGATAAACGGTATAGAAAAAAATGAAATCGAACCTATTCAGTATTCAGTATCTGGCATGGGTGTTTGCATTTCAAATTTAAAACCAAATTCAAAATTGTATGTTTTCGATAGGATGGGAAGACGAATCGGATCATATACTGCAAATAGTACTGAAATGCTAATTCATTTACCACAAAAAGGTCTATATTTGTTGCAAATAGAATACCATCAAAGGTTCAAAACAATTAAAATAAACAACTAAAAAATGTCTAAATTCAGTATTAAGTTTTTATTGTTTTTTGGAATTTCCATTCTGGCATTTTCCACTGTTTTTGCTACTGTTCCTGCAGGTTATTATTACTTTGCCCAAAACAAAAAGAAAGCTGAATTAAAGACTGCGCTTCATACGTATTGTGCTCCCATGAAAGAATTATATTATGGCAGCGGCCCGGGTTTTACATGGGAAGGGTTTTACTACACCGACCGCAATACTGACAATACGGTGATGGATATGTATTCCAACACAGTTCGTACTTTCAGTGGATTCTGGTCGATTGAAGGTATGCACATTGAGCATTCTTTCCCCAAAAGTTGGTGGGGAGCTTATGATAATAATGCCTACAAAGATTTATTTCATTTATATCCTGCCGATGCCACCACCAATATTACCAAAAGTAATTTGCCTTTGGGCGAAGTCACAGGCGCACCAACACTTTACAATGGAGTTACAAAAATTGGCACCAACGGCTTTGGAACAGTATATACCGACAAATGTTTTGAACCTGCCGACGAATATAAAGGTGATTTTGCGCGTTCGTATTTTTATATTTCCACTATTTATGAAAATTTCTCACAACTTTGGCAATCGCCCATGTTGAACAATAATACGTATCCAGTTTGGAAACCGTGGGCATTGGATTTATTGTTGAAATGGCATCGCCAGGATCCTGTAAGTGCAAAAGAATTGAAAAGAATAGAAACGATTTATAATATTCAAGGCAATCGAAATCCGTTTATCGATTATCCCGATTTGGCTGAATATATCTGGGGCGCCGACAGCACTAAAGTTTATCCTTTCCCGGTAGAAATAAATCCTTTTCTGGTTGCTCCTCGTCGTGGAATTACCATGGATTTTGGAGTGATTTTGCAAAATGATAAACGCTCGCAAGTTTTACATATTCAGGGAGTTAATATTAATTCCAATGTTCAACTATCATTTATTAAAAACAATGCCGCTTTATCATTGTCGACTAGCACTGTTCCTGTTGCAACTGCTTTAAATGGAATTGATTTGACAATTACTTTCACGCCCAACACTTCCGGTTTAGTTCGCGATACGCTTCTGATTCAGGGCGGCGGTTTGTCGGAAAGTCTTCGCATTCCTATAAAAGCACTGGCTTCTGCTGATTTTATTACCCTTGAACCCGACCAGATTTCGCCTATAGGTGGAACCTTGCAATGGATTTCCGATCCTTTGGCTACAGATTATAGATTGAAGGTGTATCAGGGCGACAAACAAGCGGGTGATTTGATAATTTCGGCTTACGTGGAAGGCGACAGTTGGAATAAAGCATTGGAAATATATAATGGCACAGGCAAAACTGTAGATTTATCGAAATATAGTGTTTTAAAACAATGGAACGGTGCAGGTGATTTTGGTTCAGGAATTCAATTAACCGGAACTTTGCAAAATAACTCAAGTTATATTCTTGTGAATAGCAGATGTACAACTACTGCTTTAACTTCAATAGCACAAAAACTGGACTCGCTTATTAATTTCAACGGTAACGATGCAGTTATCTTAACTCGCGGGGGTGTAATTATTGATCAGGTGGGAATTGCTGATGCAGGTGCAGCGAATGATTGGGGTAAAGATATTAGTTTGGAAAGAAAATCAAATGTTACACATCCATCAAAGAATTATAACGAAAAGCAATGGACAAAATTACCTATTGATTCTTATTCCATGTTGAAGAATCATCAAATAAACTTCAGTACTAGCGAACCAACCGTTATTCAAAATGTGCTGACAGGAAAAACCACCCAATTTCCCATTCAGAACTTATCGCCCGAAAACACCTATACCTATTCGGTAGAAGCAATAAAACCAGGAGGAAATGTTGCAGCAATTAATACCATGCAATTGCATACTTCAACCTTGGATATTCCAATTCTAATGCTGGAAACCGATATTCACACGAGCGGTTTTACTGCCAACTGGGAAGAAACACTTTTTGCAAACGGATATTTAATAAATGTGTTTGAACTTAAAGGTGCAGCTTATACTACAGTTATTGAAGGATTCAATAATGTGGGATCAAACGGAACTCCATTGCCAATTGGATGGAGCGGAACTGCAAGTGGAACTTACACCTCAGCCACCAGTTCTGGCGTAGCCATACCTTCGATAAATTTAAAATTGGCTGGCGAAATACTTCAAACTAAAGTATATCCGAATCCAGTTTCAACTTTTAAATATATGTACAGATATGCTTCGGCGAGTGCAGGTTCTTCGTTTGTAGTGCATGGGTTCAATGGATTGGATTGGTTAAAGATTGACAGCATTCCTTATGCAGGTACTACTTCCAAAATATATCCAGTATACACATTTACTCCAACGCAAAATATTACAGCTTTGCGTTTTAAATACAACAAAGTGGGAAGTGGAAATATTGCTATAGACGATGTATCAGCTACTTATGGAGGTCAGGAAACCGTTTTCATTCAAAAAGACATACCGTTTTCAACAACTCGTGGGGTTATTACCGGTTTAAATGAAAACCAATTGTATTATTATAATGTACGTGCTACATTGGGGTCTGCCGTTTCTTTACCTTCCGAAACAATAGCGGTTCAAACTTTATTGAACAACAAAATTAAAAAAGAAACTACACAATCAATAAAGATTATTTCGAAAAATAATCAGCTTTCGGTCATTGGTTTACAAGGAAATGAATCGATTCAGATTTTCTCGCTTACCGGAATCGGTCTTTATAAAATCATTGCAAATGCCAGTCAAATGGATATTTCATTTCCTCAAACTGGAATTTTCATTTTACGTGTTCAAAATAATCAATATTCCTTTACAGGAAAATTCTTGAAATAATTATCTCGTAATAAAATGGAAATTATCCGGCACATCTATAAAGGAATACTCTTCAGTTTAATGCTGGTACTTGCTACCCAACTTTGGGCGCAAGAACCGGAAGGATATTATTCGTTGGCCGAAGGAAAAAATCAGGCTGCTTTAAAAACGGCTTTGTACAATACAATAAAAAACCATACGCAGCTTGAATACTACAGTTCGAGTACTTATTTTCGTACTACCGACTGGCATCCCAACGGATATTTTTGGGATATGTATTCCAATTACAAACGAACCGTTTGGAGTGGAGGCGGAATGAACCGCGAGCACTCCATGCCCAAAAGTTGGTTTGGCATTTCATCCGATGAGGTGAATTCTGAACCGATAGGTTCCGATTTACATAATCTTTATCCTTCGGATGCTAACGCCAATTCAGCTAAGTCGAACTATGCTTTAGGCGAAGCAGATGGTTCTTCCATTCTTCCGAATACCATTGTAAAAGTGGGTCCAAATACTTTTCCGGGTTATAATGGGACTGTTTTTGAGCCGATTGACGAGTATAAAGGCGACTTTGCACGAACTTATATGTACATGGTAACCTGTTACGAAAATTATGCTCCAATTTGGCAAAGCCTTGGAACTTCCAGTATGCTTTATACCAATACGTATCCTACTTTTAAACCTTATGCGGTGAATTTGTTGTTAAAGTGGAATAGTCAGGATATGGTGAGCGACAAAGAAATCAAGCGGAACAATGCCGTTTATTCTTTTCAACACAATAGAAATCCCTATATTGACCATCCAGAATTGGCTGAATTTATTTGGGGAAACAGAATGATAGAATCATGGTCGGTTGGTGTTGGTCCTGCCGAAACGAAAAGTACTTTCACTGCTAAATTTAACGCAGCAACAAACCTTATTACTGTAAAACTGAGCAAACCTGAAGAAGCAACTTACTTTATTCTAAGCATCAATGGAATTCTACTGCAAACAGATAAATTTTCATCCAATGGTACAACTTCTGTTGCCGATCTAAAAAATGGATTGTACCTAATAGTTGTTTATACTGCCAATAAGCGCAAAGTCGGAAAATTTATGATTTTCAGATAAAGCATAACCAAAATCACATCAACAATATAGCAGTTTGTTTGTTATAAATAAAAGCATGTAAATTTGATAGGAATAAAACAGATTTATTATAATTATTTGTATTTTTGTATAAAAATTCACCTCTGGCTACAAAATATTATGAGAACACAAATGCGCTTTTTCATCAACCGCCTTCCTTCAATATGTTTAGCTCTATTTTTGCTCTTTTCATCTACTAATGCATTTGCAATTACTCCAATTCCGGTTAAAAGCGAAATGGATAATTATACCGAATACAAAGGTATAATTGTCGACCGAAAAACAGGAAACGTTCTGGCCTTTGCCAATTTGATGGTAGTAGGCACCAATGTTTCAACTGTGACCAATACAGACGGTGAATTCTCATTGAAAATATCGAAAGAAATTCAAAACCCAAAAGTAATTGTCAGTTTCATTGGCTACAAAAACAAACAATTGTCTGTTGCCGATTTAAACCGCGAAAAAGTGCGCATTGAAATGGATCTTACTTCGGTTGTTTTGCCCGAAATTAGTGTAGTATCAAAAGATGCGGAAGCGCTGATACTTGCTGTTATGGATAAAAAAGGTGAAAATTATTTCGACAAAACCGCTATGATGACCGCTTTCTATCGTGAAGCAATCAAAAAAAACCGCACCTATGTATCTCTATCCGAGGCGGTTGTTGAAATAAATAAACAGCCTAGCACTTCGTACAAACCGGACATTGTAAAACTTTACAAAGCCCGAAAAAATGCAGATTATTCTAAATTAGACACCATCACTTTCAAACTTCAGGGAGGTCCGTTCAATTCATTATACCTGGATATTATGAAAAATCCCGATATGATTTTTACGGATAATATGATGTCGAATTACGAATTTACTTTTGATCGTTCAACATACATGGACAACCAACTTATTTATGTGCTGGATTTCAAACAACGACCCGGTAAAACCGAACCATTATATTATGGAAAACTCTATATCGACGCACAAAATTTAGCCCTGAAAAGTGCCGTTTTCAAACTAAATCTCTCCAATAGGGACGAAGCCGCCAGAATGTTTATCGTCAAAAAACCATTTAATGCTAAAGTGTATCCGATAGAAGCAAACTACCGCATCGACTACCGCGAAAAAGATGGAAGATGGTACTATGGTTTCAGCCGCATTGAGTTTGGATTAAAAATTAACTGGAAGAAAAAGCTATTCAATACCAACTTTTTTTCCACTATAGAAATGGCCGTGACCGACTGGGAAATAAACAAAGAAAACACAACCATAAGCCCAAAAGAACGGCTTCGTCCGTCGGTTATCATAGGCGATGAAGCATCTGGCTTTTCCGACCCCGAATTCTGGGGCGAATACAATGTGATTGAACCCGAAAAATCAATTGAAACAGCTATTAAAAAGATTCAAAAACAGCTGGAAAAGAAGTGAAAATCTGAATTACCAGATAATTTTCAAACGCATTTTTCATTTTCCAATAAAAATAATTGCGTTAAACATTTCAAATTTCTTGCACATCCCACAAAAATACTATTTCTTTGCAATATAATACAAAGAGGTAGTATATAATGAAATTATCCAAAACATCTGAATACGCATTACGAATATTGATCTTTATGGCAAAAGAGCCATCACTATTGTACACTGCAAAACAGTTGGTGAAGGAATTGAATGTATCTGACAAATACTTGCGCCGTTTGATGACCGATTTGTCAAAATCGGGATTTATACGAAGCGTTCAAGGCAGAGACGGTGGCTATACATTTACAAAAAGCATAAATGACATCCTTTTGTATGATATAATTGATTCTGTTGAAGGAATGGACAAACTGAACGGATGTTTGTTGGGATTTGAAAAGTGCTCATGCACAAACCCTTGCGCTATGCATGACAATTGGCAGGTAGTAAGAACCGATTTAAACAAATTGTTTCGTGAAACAAAATTGTCAAATTTGAACTTTGATAAAATAATGAGATACTAATTTTTTTATCTATATATACTATACTGAGGTAGCATTTATTATTCCCTTATATTTTTAAAAATAATTTACAATAAAATGAAAACGATAAGTTTTAAAGGAGTTGAAACGGTTAAAAATCCACATGGAGTTGACGCCAGAAAAATCCATGAAAATGAAAATGTACAGGTCGTTCATATTGTGCTGAAAGCAGGTGAATGCTTAAAGAAACATGCAACTCCCGTAGATGTGTTTTTTTACATTTTAGAAGGTGAAGGAATTGTGGAAATTGGCAACGAAAAGCAGACCGTAACCAAAGATATGCTCGTT
The DNA here is from genome assembly GCA_010365115.1 of Paludibacter sp. Classification (GTDB taxonomy): domain Bacteria; phylum Bacteroidota; class Bacteroidia; order Bacteroidales; family Paludibacteraceae; genus Paludibacter. The sequence goes on along the minus strand of JAAFGX010000002.1, from coordinate 38,175 downwards.
GATAGTCCTAAAAACATCCCCCATTGCCTTTATAACGAGGGAAATGCAGATTTCAGGGTATTGGTAGTGAAAACGCCAAAACCAACTAACACTCAAAACAAACAAGCAATCCAAAACATTCTCAAGTCAAGTTAAATAACGTATGGAAAAAGATATTGAAATTTGTAGTTGCCTCAATATTATGAAAAGCGAAATTGTAACAGCTATTAAAATAAAGAATTTAAAAACAGTAGAAGAAGTACAGGATGAAACAAATGCCGGAACAGTTTGTGGCAGTTGTATTCCTGATATTGAAGAAATTATAAATGAAATAATTAGCAAAAATGGATAATTACAAAACAATAAAAATAGGTGAAATTGTTACAAATGATTTCAGGGCGGCGGAAATATTTAAAAATGCCGGAATAGATTTTTGCTGCGGCGGAAATCAGAGTTTAGAACAGGCTTGTAATGACAAAAAAATAGACATTTCAACCCTCGAAAGTAAATTAAATGAACTTAAAAATTCTAATAAAGATGCATCTCATGATTTCAACCAATGGAGTTTAGATTTTTTATGCGACTATATTGTCAATACACATCATAAAACTGTTTTGAGACTCTTGCCTCAGTTAAAAGCATATACTCAGAAAATTGCGGAAGTTCATGGTTCGCATCATCCGGAATTATCTGAAATAGCTTCATTATTTTATCAAATAAATTCTGAACTTTTACAACATCTAAAAAACGAAGAAGAAGTTTTATTTCCAGCAATTAAAGATTTGATGCAAACAAATAGTCCAATGTCAAAAGCAACCATCGTATCTGAAATCAAAAGAATGTCGAATGAACATGAATTTGCAGGTGGTGCTATGGACAAAATAAACACTTTGAGCAAAAATTATCTTGTGCCAAGTGATGGATGCAACACATATTTTGTTACCTATAAACTGTTGGAGGAATTTGAAGACGATTTGCATATTCACGTCCACCTCGAAAATAATATTTTGTATCCTAAATCACTAGCTCTTGCACGAAATCAGATTTGACATTGAACCAAGTTGTTTAGATGATTGACCATGAAATTGTATTTGCTAATATATTGAATAATAATCACTTGATTTAAATTATTAAATCAAGTGATTATTATTCAAAACTAGTTGATTTCTGTCTTAACTGATTTTCGATGAATCAAATTTATAGCGCATTATAGTAGAATCGATATAGTTCTGATGTATTTATAATATCGTTTTCAAACGCTATATTTTATCAAAAAACGTCAATATCCCTGCTTTTCAAAACAATAATAAGCATAGATGTGTTATGATTTGAGCTATAAAAGGACTAAATACATGCTTAAAAACACATTTTTTTGTACCTTTGCAATCTCTAAAATATTTGTGATTCATTGCATTGTGAATTACGAATTATGAATTAATAATATTATGTCAGAAAATATATTAGACCAAGTAACACAGGCAGATTATAAATACGGTTTTACCACCGATATTGAAACGGACATTATTCCCATCGGAATTAATGAGGATGTTGTCCGTCTTATTTCGGCAAAGAAAAATGAGCCTGAATGGATGCTCGAATTCCGACTGAAAGCCTATCGACACTGGCTGACCATGAAAATGCCCACGTGGGCGCATCTCAAAATCCCCGAAATTGATTACCAAAGCATAGCCTATTACGCTGCGCCTCGCACAAACGGACCAAAAAGTCTGGATGAAGTGGATCCTGAATTGCTCAAAACATTTGAAAAATTAGGAATCCCACTTCACGAACGCATGGCGTTATCAGGTATTGCAGTGGATGCTGTAATGGATAGCGTTTCGGTAAAAACAACTTTTAAAGAACATTTGGCAGAACTGGGAATCATTTTTTGTTCGTTTAGCGAAGCCGTACAAAATCATCCTGATCTGGTACAAAAATACATGAGCTCGGTTGTTCCTTACACCGATAACTTTTTCTCCACGTTGAATTGCGCCGTTTTTAGCGACGGTTCATTCGTATATATTCCAAAAGGCGTTCGTTGCCCTATGGAACTTTCTACTTATTTCCGTATCAATGCTTTAAATACCGGACAGTTTGAGCGTACATTAATTATTGCCGAAGAGGACAGTTACGTTTCGTATCTCGAAGGATGTACTGCTCCAATGCGCGACGAAAATCAGCTCCATGCAGCCATTGTGGAAATTGTGGTTATGAAAAATGCAGAAGTAAAATACTCCACCGTTCAAAACTGGTATCCGGGCGATAAAAACGGAAAAGGCGGTATTTATAATTTTGTTACCAAACGTGGCATTTGCAAAGGCGAAAATTCAAAATTATCGTGGACGCAAGTGGAAACAGGCTCGGCCATTACCTGGAAATATCCAAGTTGCATTTTGCTGGGCGACAATTCGTCGGCTGAATTCTATTCTGTTGCAGTAACCAATCATTACCAACAAGCCGATACAGGAACAAAAATGCTTCATATTGGTAAAAATACCACCAGTCATATTCTGTCAAAAGGTATTTCGGCCGGATTCGGACAAAACAGTTATCGTGGGTTGGTGAAGATAAATCCGGCAGCCGAAAACTCCCGTAATTTCTCTCAATGTGACAGTTTACTATTGGGCGATAAATGCGGTGCACATACTTTCCCATATATGGAAGTGAACAACGATTCGGCCATTGTAGAACACGAAGCCACCACTTCGAAAATCAATGAAGATCAAATATTTTATTGTAATCAACGGGGTATTTCCACTGAAGATGCGGTGGGTTTGATTGTAAACGGTTATGCTAAAGAAGTTCTCAACAAACTACCAATGGAATTTGCCGTGGAAGCACAAAAATTGTTGCAAATAACGCTGGAAGGCTCAGTTGGATAAAAGCCGCTAAAGAGCGAATTTTAGTTAGTATTGGTTATTACATTAAATTATATATACTTCTCACCCCTTTGTAAATATGGGAAGTTCCCCCTTTAGGGGGTTGGGGGGCAGTTTATTATGCTAGAAATTAAAAACTTACACGCCAACATTAATGGCAAGGAAATATTAAAAGGATTGGATCTGGTGGTTCGTCCGGGTGAAATACACGCCATAATGGGGCCAAACGGTGCCGGAAAATCTACATTGGCTTCGGTTCTTACAGGCAATCAGGCTTTTGAAGTGACAGATGGCGATGTTACTTTTTATGGTAAAAACCTTTTGGAGCTCTCTCCTGAAAACCGATCGCGCGAAGGAATTTTTCTAAGCTTTCAGTATCCGGTAGAAATTCCGGGTGTTAGCATGGTCAACTTTATGCGTGCCGCCTTGAACGAACACAGGAAATACAAACAATTGGAACCGCTTTCGGCAACAGATTTTCTACGCACTATGCGTGAGAAAAAAGAATTGGTAGAAATGGATAACAAACTGGCCAACCGTTCGGTAAACGAAGGTTTTTCGGGTGGGGAAAAAAAGCGTAACGAAATTTTTCAAATGGCGATGCTTGATCCACGTTTGTCAATTCTTGACGAAACCGATTCAGGGCTTGATATTGATGCATTGCGTATTGTTGCCAACGGCGTGAACAAACTGAAACGTCCGGATAATGCAAGTATCGTAATTACTCATTATCAAAGACTTTTGGAATATATTGTGCCTGATTTTGTGCATGTATTGTACGATGGACGCATTGTAAAAACGGGTGGAAAAGAATTGGCATTGGAACTGGAAGACAAAGGCTACGACTGGATTAAAAAAGAAGTGGACGAAACTAAATAAGATGCCTACTTAACCCCGAAAGGGGAATAAGACCAATTCTTAAATAAAAAACAATGACTGACGAAAATACAAAAACACACGCAACAAAGTCTTCAATTCCCCCTTCAGGGGGTGAGGGGGCTTCTTCTTATATCGATTTATACAAAGAACATCACGAGAGCATAAAAAAGCATTCGGCACCAGTGATGAACGAAACGCGCGACGCTTCTTTTGCATTGTTCGAAGAACTGCATTTCCCAACTTCAAAGCTAGAAGATTACAAGTATTCTGATTTGAAAGAACCGCTAGCAGTTGATTACGGATTGAACATCAATCGCATTCCGATTCCTGTAAATCCATACGATGTTTTCAAATGCGATGTGCCGGGAATTCATTCCTATCTCTATTTTGTAGTGAACGATGCTTTTTATGCAACTGACGAGACTCAATCCAACCAATTGCCAGATGGTGTGATTATTGGGAGTTTAAAGGAAGTTGCAACTACGCATCCCGAGCTTTTAAAAGATTATTTTGGAAAATTAAGCACCCTAAAAAAAGATGGTTTAATAGCTTTCAATGGTGCTTTTGCTCAAGACGGATTTTTCATGTACATTCCAAAAAATGTGGAATTAGACAGACCGGTACAACTGATTAATATTATGCGTTCTGATGTAGATTTTATGGCCAACAGTCATAATCTCATTATTCTGGAAGAAGGTTCGAAAGCACAATTATTGGTTTGTGATCATACGGTAGACGATGTTCGTTTTCTTTCCAACCGGGTTACCGAGGTTTTTGTGGGCGAAAATGCTACTTATGAGCATTACAAATTGGAGAATACGCATACAAAAACAACCAATTTAGCTACTTTACTTATTGATCAAAGCGCATCTTCCAGTGTGTTGGCAAATGTAATTACCTTGCACAATGGAGTCACACGCAACCACATTGAAATTGATTTGGATGGCGAAAACTGCGAAACCTTGCTTTGCGGAATGGTAATTGCCGATAAAAATCAACAAGTAGATAATTTCACTTCGGTTATTCACAATAAACCAAATTGCAACAGTCGCGAATTGTTTAAATACGTGTTGGACGACATGTCAAAAGGCGGATTTACAGGAAAGCTGTATGTTGCAAAAGATGCACAGAAAACGGCTGCGTTCCAAACCAACCGAAACATTTTATTGAACAAAACGGCAAAAATGCGTACCAAACCGCAACTGGAAATTTATGCCGACGATGTAAAATGTTCGCACGGCGCCACCATCGGTTCGTTAGACGAGACGGCAAAATTCTACATGCAATCTCGCGGAATTTCTGAATCCGAAGCACGTTTGTTGCTGATGTTTGCATTCACCAACGATGTAATTGAAAATATGCGTATTCCTGCATTGCAAGATCGTATCAAAATATTGGTAGAAAAAAGGCTTCGTGGCGAATTATCAAAATGCGAAGGTTGCGTTATTTGTCAGTAATCTAAAATAATTCCCGCAGATTGCGCAGATAAACGCAGAGACCAATTCTGTGGGAATCTGTACAATCTACGGGAAATTTTACAAAAACATGTTACTCAGCAAACAGGAATTAAAGCTCAAACTCTCTAAACCGCTGCCGGGAATTCATTCGCACTTGAAAATGGCTCCCGAACATCGAGCTGAACAGTTAATGAGTTATGACGACGGCTTTAAAGAAGCGAAAATAGGCGCTGTACTTATTTTGTTTTACCACGAAAACGATGACTTGAAAATGATTGTCATACGTCGCAGCAACTATGTGGGTATACATGCCGGACAGATTGCATTTCCAGGTGGGCGTTACGAAGAGGAAGATAAAAACGTAATGACCACTGCTTTGCGTGAAATAGAAGAAGAAATTGGCATTACGAAAGATAAAATTGAAATTATCGGTCAACTGTCTGATATTTATATTCCGCCAAGCAATTTTCTGATTAGTGTATTTGTTGGTTATTTGGACGAAAAACCGATGTATAAAATCGAAGAACTAGAAGTGGAAGAAGTGATTGAAGTTCCTTTCGGAGATTTTTTTAAACCCCATCTAATTAAAGAAAAGGAGTTTTTCGTAAGCTCATTAAATGCATCATCCAAAGCTCCATATTTTGATGTGACCAATGCCGAAATATGGGGAGCCAGTGCAATGGTCATCAGCGAATTGCTTGACTTGATCAACTAACTTTAAAACTTTATAAACTTTACAAACTAACAATTTATGACCGAAAAAATCCGATTAAATAAATTTATCAGCGACAGTGGTGTTTGTTCGCGTCGCGAAGCTGACAAATACATCGAACAAGGTCATGTTTTTGTAAATGGAAAAAGAGCTGCTGTGGGTACGCTTGTTTCAAAGCACGATAAAGTGCTGTTAAACGGCAATCCGATTGAAGCCAAAACAGGAACTGATTTCGTATTTCTGGCATTCAATAAAACCGTTGGAATAATTAGCACCACTGAAATTGGAGTAAAAGATTCCATTATTGATTATATCGGTTATCACGAACGCATTTTCCCCATTGGAAGATTAGATAAGGAGTCTCAAGGTTTAATTTTCCTTACCAACAATGGCGATATTGTAAACAAAATTCTACGTGCCGGAAATAAACACGAAAAAGAATACCTCGTTACCGTAAACAAACCCATTACCGACGAATTTATTCTGAAAATGAGTAACGGTGTTCCAATCATGGGAGAAACTACTAAAAAATGCAAGGTTGAGAAAGAATCAATTTTCAGTTTTCGAATTGTATTAATACAGGGTCTCAACCGCCAAATACGTCGTATGTGCGAATATTTCGGTTACGATGTAGTGAAACTGGAACGCATTCGTATTATGAATATTAATCTGAAAGGCATTCCACTTGGCGAATGGCGACAACTTCAACCGGACGAAATGGATCAGATAATGAAGGAAATTTCAGATTCATCATCCGAACCTCTCCCTCCAAAAAACGGCTTAAAAACCGAAAACCGAAACACAAAACTCGGAACTCGGAACCCTAAACTCGGAATGCAAAACTCCAAACTCTCAAAAAAAACCGATCGCTCCGACAATCCAAATCCAAAATCCAAGGAATTACGCGGAAATTCCAATGCCAATAGTGCTAAAACCAGTTTTTCACGTGGCGGAAAATCCTCCTCAGGCAGTTATGGAAACAAAGCAGGAGGAAAATCGGGACGCAAATAGCAACTACAATTATCAGTATTAATTTCTGATATACAGTTGTTTATTGCAACTTTTGTTTAAAGTTTTCTACAGAAATTTCATTTCTTTGGAACTTCACAAAAATAAATCCAAATCATAGCGTAGCATAGATTCCGCATGGCGGAATAAAGGTCAATGAAACGGAGTTGATATTGGGATATATTGAGTGTTATGGGATATGAAAAGGTGGGATTCGGAAATCCCACCTATCAGTGCCACCTTTTAGCTATTCTCTAATAGGTTATATCCACTTGGACTGTTTAAATAAAATACGAATTCTATTATCGAATAACAATTTTTTGCGATTGTTGTACACCCGAACCATTATTCATTTTAACAATATAAACCCCTTGTATCCCGGGTTTTTGAACCGACATTGTATTAACCGCTGATCTCAACAACTGTCCTGTGAGTGAATAAACTTCAATTCGCTCAAGCATTTTATTTGAAACAATATTGTTTTCTGCAATATGAAGTGTAATTTTATCTGTTAATTCTTCGACATTTGTATACGTACCATCCGGTTTTGATGTCAGTTCATAAACACCATAACCATTCTCCCCATAGTACACATAAATAGTAGCCTTATCACCATTTACCTCAACTTCGGGTATAGCTGCTCGATAATATTGAACACCATTTCCCATACCAGCCTGAGGGAATGACCATAAACATTGCAATTTACCAATATCATTATTGTTTTTTGGATATTTAAAAATGCGGAAAGTGGATGATGGGTATAGTGATGTGAATGAATTGTTTGTAGCCGCTACAATTAAGAATGTTTCATCACCAATCTTAAACTCTTTTATTCCATTTATATTTTGAGACATTTTCCAGAATCTGCCAGGCATAGTTACAGAGTCAACAATTGCTGAATAATTTTTGAAAGAGTCATTAATTCCAGTTCTAATATTATACTTGAATGGATATGTTTTATCGCCGTCAAAATAAAAATTCTCATTATCAATAGGGCAAACCATAATAGATGAGCCAAATGCAGGATCTTGTGCCTTATCAAGTGGTATAATTTCCGGTCTTGGGCTTGCAACACCATTTGTAATGGTCCAACGATACATTTCTCGAACAGAGTTTAATGAAGTACAAACAGCATAAATAAAAGCTGAATCATTCACATTTCCAGACACATTAAAATAATCAAATCGTATTAATCTACCTGGGAATAAAATATCTAAATCTTTTTGATCAATTAAAACCGATCCATTACCTGTTGCCATATCAATTTTCCAAATTTGATAGTGTAAAGTACCATTTGTAATCATGTTACCTACTAAAACATTTCCAGAATTATCGACTTTAATATCATTACAAGGTGTAACAGCTGAATAAACACTGTCAGCAGTATATGTTTTATTACGATCAATATAAGTAAATACATTGTTGGCTAATGTCAAGGTATTTCGTATTCCTGTAACGCCATCCACGCTAACAATCTGATTTCCATTACTTCTATTGCAGAATAACATTTTACCATTACGGACTGTCATGCTTCGCACCATTTGTTCAGCTCCTAATTGGTCGTTAAGGTTCACATAATTTCCTATATTACGCGAAAACAACCAATTATTCGAAAACGTAAGTGTTCCATTGTTTCGAGGTTCATAATAGGCCGATTCAGGAGTTAACACTACAGGGGTTGAAACTTTGCCTGTAAGCGAAAGACTTTTCGTTGCGTATCCTGCTGTCGATACTGTTATGTTGCCGGTATATGTTCCTACCTGCAATTCTGATTTTAATCGAACAAATATGGATTTTGTGTATATAACACCGTAAACAGGTTGTAATATCAATTGATTACTTCCCTGAAATGAAGCGCCGGAGTAGGTAGATAATTCGAAATTTGTTGGCGCCGTAATAATTACAATTGAGTTAATGGAATTCCCAGAAACTGTAAACAGTTTATCGGCTGATGGACCTGAACCGCTCAAATAATCTAAACCTGTAAAGGCCGTTTCAGATACTGTTAATCCAAATTGATCTATCACCATTCCCGAAAGTGAAACAGTTTGGTTAGTTGCGCCTGTCGATGCTACTATTACATTCTCATTATAATTTCCGACATTTAATCCCGCTTTTAGTCGAACATAAATTGTTGTTTGACCAACATTTCCACCTGATTGAGGCAAAATAATAGCATTCGTTGCCGAAAAGGCGCTACCTGAAGTTGTCGAAATTTCAAAATTGGCAGGTGCGTAAACAAATACCAACGAACTAAGTGATGAACCACTTACCGTAAATGACTTATCGACCGATGGACCGTTGTTTAAATTGTAATTAAGTCCGCTAACCGGGCTTCCGGTTACATTTAGTACAGGTTTGTTCGACACAATACCACTTAATGCAATTGTTTTAGTTGTTGCATTTGATGATTCGCAGGTTAGGTTTCCACTGTAACTGTTTGCAGTGAGCCCTGCTTTCAGTCGAACATATACCGTGGTTGTTCCTAACATATAATTTGTGGCATTAAATGTAAGCGATGATTGACCAACAAAACTACTTCCACCAGTTTTTGAAATTTCAAAATTGGTAGGTGCTGTTACTACCATTACGTCCATCATGTCATTTCCGTTCAATGTAAACAATTGTTCAGCCGATGGACCTGAACTTGCAAAATAATTCAATCCACTTATTGCGGATTTAGAAGTCGTAATACTGGGTTTGTAAGAGCTACGTCCTTCTAAAGTAACTGTCTTTGTTACAGCACCAACAGTGCTAATTGATAAATTTCCGGTATAATTATACGAAGGATATATGCTTGGATTTAATCTAACATAAATTGTAGTTGGTGAGAATGTTGATCCTGAAAAGGGTAATGTAATAGCTGAATTTGTAAAGCTTGATCCTGTAGTTGAAATTTCAAAATTGTATGGTGGAGTTATTATAATGCCTGATTTTAAATCGGTACCACTAACTACAAACGATTTAATGACGGATTGGCCAATATTATAAAAATTGAAAAGCCCGGTAATGCTGGTTACCGATGTACTTATTGACGGAGGATTCATTACATTACCGCTTAATACGATATTTTTAGTTGTTGCACCAACCGAAGTTGAACTAATATTGCCGATGTAACTATTTGCCGATAATCCTTGCTTCAATCGTACATAAAGTACAATATCGCTCACAATTCCAGCTGAATGTGCGATGGTTATGTTATTCATCGAAATAAACGATGTGCCCAACAATGGGGAAATTTCATAATTGGTAGGTGCTGTAACAACAAGGTTTGATGTAAGATTTTCAGCACTTATTGTAAATGCTTGTTCGACCGATGGCCCACTACCAACTGTATATTTAAAATCGGAAAGTGAATTCACCGAACAAAAAATTGTTGGACTACCAGCCTCAATGGTTGCATTAAGTTGAATAGTAATGAAAAGAAAAAACGCAATAATACTTAAAATTGTTTTTTTCATGATGTGTAAACTAAGAATTATAGTTGTGAATTTGTTAATTAAAAGTCCTTTATGATAACATTTAATGATATAATAAGAAAAAACAAGTTTTAAACAGTTGATTATATTTTACGAATAAATCTTTGTTTTAGTGATATTCCTTTTTGCTTAAACTTTAGTTATCCCCAATTTTATTTTTTGTGATACTAAGCGTAGTTAATTTATAATTCATAATGCAAAATTAATACTTTTTTTGAAATAGCAATTCACAATCTAAAATTATTTTTAATATTTTATCACCATCAACCGACTAATATCAAAAGTCGGTTAATAGTGAATTTCGATATATCTTTATTCATCAACGCAAAGATGAAAACATTCTACTATTTGAAAGTTAGCGGATTGATTCCTTTATTGAAACTGAAAGTGGGATTACAAAATTACTCTCCTTGGTAGCAACTGCTGAGCTAGATCTGCGTAATCCGAAAACTGAACGTATAAAAACTCCGTCAGTGTTTCAATTTTCAATTACATTTTTTGAAACCCTATTAAGGAGTATTCCATTAGTTGGAACTTCCCTAAAATAAATTACCTTTGCAATCGATTTTTGCACGATGCAAAAACGTGTGCTTGAATACCACGTCAAAAAAACAAGAAAAAATGAAAAAACAAGTTTCCGTAGCCTTTATGGTGTGTGGGCTACTGTTTACGGTATGCCTAATCGTTTCCAACATTGTTGAGCAAAAACTGATTCAAATCGGTCCAATCGAAGCCACAGCCGGCTTGCTCATTTTCCCCATTTCCTACATTATTAACGACCTGATAGCCGAAGTTTGGGGCTATCGCAAAGTGCGCCTTATTATCTGGAACGGTTTCCTGATGAACTTTCTGGCCGTTGTGGTTTTCCGTCTCAGCATTTGGGCTCCGGGTTCAGAAAATTTTACAGCAGAACACCAGAGCGCGTTCAACATGGTGTTGGGCAATACCGAACGTATTGTGGCCGCCAGTTTCGTCGCATTCCTTTTCGGAGCATTCCTCAATGCTTTTGTAATGAGTAAAATGAAAATCATGCAACATGGTCGTGGTTTTTCCATTCGCGCGGTGGCTTCTACCATTGTGGGCGAAGGAGCCGATTCGGTGGTTTTCTTTTCATTGGCATTTAGCGGTATAATTCCAACTCCCGCTTTGATTATGCTTATTCTCACCCAAACGGCCATGAAAACAGGTTACGAAATTATTGCTTTGCCACTCACCAATATCTTGGTAAAATGGGTGAAAAAACGAGAAGAAACTGATGTGTACGACACCGACATTTCGTATAATCCATTAAAAATAAACGATCTATAAAATATAAACATTCAGCATACCCTTAAAAAGCTGTTTCGGATCAAAATCTGAAACAGCTTTTTTTGTTTGAAATAGAATGTTTTAAAGATGTGCTTGTTAACTAAAACTTTTTTAGTATTTTTGACGCATGCTAACAGACGAAAAACGATTGACCATTCGAGAATGGGCTGAGGACGACCGACCGCGTGAAAAAATGCTGCGAAAAGGCTCACAAAGCCTTTCGGATGCTGAGCTACTGGCGATTCTAATTGGATCTGGGAGCAGAAATGAAACCGTGGTGGAACTTTCGCGGCGTATTTTGCACGATTGCCACGATAACCTGAATGAATTGGCACAACTTACCATTTCCGATTTGTGTAAACGTTTTAAAGGCATTGGCGAAGCAAAAGCCATTACCATTATAGCTGCATTGGAAATGGGAAAACGTAGGAAAATGAGCGAAAATCTGGAGCGCAAAAAAATTACTTCCAGTTTGGATCTTTTTGATTTATTCGAACCCGTTTTAATTGATTTAGCACACGAGGAATTCTGGGTTGGGCTGCTAAATGGAGCCAACAAAGTTATAGAGATTAAACGCTTAACCCAAGGCGGAACCCGCCAAACCGTGGTGGATATTCCTATGATTTTGAAAATGGCGTTGGAAAAATCGGCATTATCAATCGTTGTGGCGCACAATCATCCATCGGGACAAAACCGCCCGAGTCACGAAGATGAAGTAATAACAAAGCGTATAAAATCAGGTTGCGAAGCCATTGGCATTTCTCTACTGGATCATATTATCATTGCAAAAGGACAATATTATAGTTTTGCTGATGAAGGAAAAATGTAAAGCGCTTGGATGGCAGAATTCCGATTCTGCCAGATATTTAATCAATTTTTCATAAGTTATTGGCAGAATCGGAATTCTGCCATCCCAAAAACAACAAATATGATACTCCTTGAAGTAGAAAACGTAGTAAAACAATTTGCCGGACACAGGGCATTGGATGGCGTAAGCCTGTTAGTTCCCGAAAATTCGGTATATGGATTACTCGGTCCAAATGGCGCTGGAAAAACCACGCTTATTCGCATTATCAATTGCATTACCGCTCCCGATAGCGGCGAAGTGCGACTGAACGGAAAACGAATGACACCAGCTGATGTGCAACATATCGGATACTTACCAGAAGAGCGGGGTTTGTACAAAAAAATGAAAGTGGGAGAACAAGCGCTTTATCTGGCACAGTTGAAAGGAATGTCAAAAGCCGACGCACTTAAATCCTTGAAATATTGGTTCGAAAGATTCGAAATTCAGGCGTGGTGGGATAAAAAAGTAGAGGAACTATCGAAAGGAATGGCGCAAAAAGTGCAATTTATCACCACTATTTTGCACGAACCAAAATTGCTGATTTTCGATGAACCATTCAGCGGTTTCGACCCTGTAAATGCAGAACTGTTGAAACGTGAAATTCTGAACCTCCGCGATAATGGTGCAACGGTTATTTTTTCCACCCACAACATGGGAACAGTGGAAGACCTTTGCGAAAATATTTCGCTGGTTGATAATGCTAAAATTGTATTACAGGGAAAGGTAAGCGACATAAAAAACTCGTATGCCACTAAAACATATAAGATTAATTCCATTAATCCAATTATTGGAAATCATGATTTTGAACTGCTAACCGTAAAGCAAAACAACGGCGTAACAGAAAGTACCATAAAGAAATTGAGCACGGGCGGCAATAATCAATTGTTGAGCGAAATAATTAAACAAACCGAAATTCTTTCTTTCGAAGAATTATTGCCCAGCATGAACGAAATTTTTATTGAAACTGTCAGAAAATAATGGTTAATTATAAATGGTTAATTATAAATTATGAGAGATAATGTAGTTAAGGACAAGAGCATTTTGTTTGCAATTCGCATTGTAAAACTTTATAAGCATTTAACAGAAATAAAAAAGGAATATGTTTTATCTAAACAAGTTTTACGAAGCGGGACTAGTGTAGGAGCTATGGTTTGCGAAGCTGAACATGCTGAATCTCCGTTAGATTTTATTCATAAAATGGCAATTGCTCAAAAAGAAATGAATGAGACAATCTATTGGCTAGAGCTATTGACAAAAACTGATTACATAAGTGAAGAACAATTTGAAAATATTAATAATGATGCTTTGGAAATTATAAAACTTATTACAAGTATTATCAAGACAGCAAAAGCAAATCTGAACAAAACAAAACATAGTAATTAAAAATCCCATATATTGACAATTTATCATTGATAATTAACCATTAACCATTATTCTTTTATGTCAAAAATAACTCTTATTATAAAACGGGAATACACTACCCGCGTGATGAAAAAATCGTTCATCATCCTTACCTTCCTTACTCCTCTCCTATTTGCCGGAATGATTACTGTTCCGCTGTGGTTATCGAGCATAAAGGACACAAATAAAAAACATATTGTGGTGATTGACAGAACTAATAGCTACTCGGAAGTGTTGAAAAACAACGAAACGTATGTGTTCGATTTTGTAGATAAAGCTGCTGATGAAGTAAAAAAAGAAAGCACAAACAAAACTGAAAATGAATTCACAGCATTGTTAGTTATCTCGGATAATTTAGCAAAAAACCCAAAAGCAGCTTCGCTTTATTCAGACAAACAAGTGAATATGGAGTTAAAAAATTACATTGCCAGACTGCTGAACCAACATGTGGAACAGCAAAAACTGGCTTCGTATAATATTCCCAACTTGAAAGAAATGGTTGAAAAGTCGAAAACAGACATTGACATCCCAACCATAAAATGGGGCGACAACGGTCAGGAAAAAGAAGGTTCGGCAGAATTAGCATTGGTTATAGGTATGATTTCAGCATTTGTAATATACATGTTTATAGTTATTTACGGTGCTCAGGTAATGAGCGGCGTGGTGCAGGAAAAAACAAGTCGCATTGTGGAAGTTATGATTTCGTCAGTTAAGCCGTTTGAACTGATGATGGGGAAAATCATCGGCATTGCCATGGTGGGATTGACGCAATTTATGTTATGGGTTGTGCTCACATTGGCCATTTCTATGGCGGCGGGCAGTTTAATGGGCGGTGACGTGGATATGAATTCATTGCAACAAGCCAACCAAATGGGAATGCAAACCAACCTACCTGTCAATCAAAATCCGGATGAAATCCAACAACTTTTTTCGATGTTGAATGGATTTGATTTTACGCAAATCATTGTTTTATTTGTGGTTTATTTTCTTGGTGGATATTTGTTGTACGCATCCCTTTTTGCAGCGGTTGGATCGGCAGTAGATAACGAAACCGACACGCAACAATTCTCCCTTCCACTCACATTGCCAATTATTTTTGGTATTTATGCGGCCATTTACAGCGCCCAAAATCCCGACGGACCGCTGGCGTTTTGGTGTTCGATGATTCCGTTTACATCGCCCATCGTCATGATGGTGCGACTTCCATTTGATGTGCCGGCATGGCAAATCATTTTGTCATTGTCAATTCTCGTTTTGTCATTTATTGGAACAACCTGGATGGCTGGCAAAATATATAGAACAGGAATATTGATGTATGGTAAAAAAGTGACCTGGACGGAAATGTGGAAGTGGTTGAGATATTGAAAAGAAGACTTTTTGATGAAAGTAAATCTGAATGTCGCCTTAGTGTGTTGTCAAAAAACTAAACTTATTCCATTTTTCAAAATTATGGTTACAAAGAATTGTAGGGAGGCTTGGACGCAAAAGCTATTCACAATAAAAAAAATGAAGACTGAACGGATTACTAACTTATTCTACAATTGCTTGATTTAGAATAATTTTATTGATGTGATTTCATGTAAAACATTTATTCCTACATTAGTGTTTTATATTTGTTGAAAGAAATAATAAAGATGAAAAAAAGATGATCAGGTGTAATTGCTGGCAATATTGATGTAGTTCCAATGGTGTTACAAAAATTGAGATTGCAATAAGTTATTAGTTTTTCTTCCGCCTGTATTTATAATTGCAGAAAATGACCCAATTATACTTGTTCCTATATTGATGATGATAAATCTTCTGGGAGGGATTGTCGGGTTTTCAATTTAGAGGTTATAGAAAAACTAAACAAACCCAATCTCTAACACTCACTTTAAGTATTTTACAACGATTGATAATTTATAATTGTATTTGCCCTGTGATTGATGCAACAATTTGAAATCCAATTGCATCAATAAATAAAATGATATAAAAATCCACAACTCGAAAAATGGATTTTTCTCTAATGTAGAAGTTGAATGGAAAAGTCAATTCAAATAAGAGCCGTTTAGAAATTTACAATTATGAAAAAAATTCTACCCAAAACAATGCTGCTATTTATTATCAGCATGTTAAGTTTCATGTCTGCATGGTCGCAGATAATGCCCACTGAACAGTATTTCGCTGAGGTTTATCCCTCAAACCCCAGTGCCACTGATAGCATATATGTAGCGTATATTTATGTTTCAAACGACGGCTGCCCCGATTATTTTCTGGCAAAAGACTCAGTCGTTGTGAACAAAATTTATGTTTCCAAAAAGAGACTTCCTGATTTGGGAATGATGTGCACTCAAGTAATTTCAAAATTTAAAACAATACTAAATTTAGGAACTGTTTCGGAAAATACCGAAATATATTTTGATGGAACTTTAATAAAAACAATCTATGCGAGTTGCACCATGGATAGAATGGGTGTGGTAACCGGGAAGAGCATAAATTTTTCAATTTTAAAAGACAACTCCACCGGTGATCTTTTTGAAATCAGGGATAAATTGCTTCCAACGGGCACAACTGTAAAATTCAAAGGTACAAAGATTCAATGTATTACCACTCCGTGTTATAATATTGTGGAATGTTATACGGTAGTAGAAACCTCGGCATGTCCACTGGACAAAGATGGAATAGTAGTGGCAGGCATTGATGGATGTAGCGGAAAAATGTTTATTGAAGATACCCGTGTAATGACTGCTTTTCCTCAACGTTATGTCATAAGCCCGTTATCAACCAATCTGAAAGCCGGGGACCGTGTAAAGTTTAGCGGCTACAAAACTGCAATCGACTCCAGTGCTGTGAATTTATGTTTTACGGTCGGTATTGCAACCTGCTACGAATTAATTGACATTACAAATTGTGTAAAGGATAAAAAAGGTGTAGTTGTAAAATGTGATGGACAATTATTAATTCAAGAATATTCGCCGATTAGTTCAGTTCGTCAATTGTTTACTATAAAAATTGATGACAATAATACAATTCCGAATGTTAATCCTGCTAGTGCAAATCTTTACAATTCTACCAGAATTGGTGTTAAAGAAGGCGATGAAGTTGTCTTTGGCGGTTATTATGTAAGGAACGATTCGAACACGACTAACTCTTGTCGCATTATTGGGATTGCAACATGCTACGAATTAAGAAATATTCCTCCTGTGGGATGTATTATGAACAAAAAAGGAATAGTAGTTCCGGGCATTGATGGGTGTACAGGCCAATTATTTTTAAAAGAAATGACGAAAGAGCTTGTTGCTTATACAAGGCTATACAAAATTGCAGATACTTCTACTCTGAAAATTGGAGATTATGTACGCTTTGGCAGTTACGATATAGCAAAAGATTCACTGACTATTCTCTGTCCTGTTGTTGGAATGGTTGCTTGTTATTCAAAAATAACTACACCCGAAACCTATTCGCTTACTGGTAAAGCCATGGCCGGAAATGAATTGATGAAATCGGGATCTGCCCTTTTATTTAATAAAAACTACAGAAAAGCATTAATTTCATATCCTATTACCGATGGATCATTCGTATTTGCAGGTTTGCCGCAGGCTGAATACACTGTTTATGTTATACCCGACATAAATCTGTACAAGAATTATTTGCCAACTTTCTATATCAATAAAATATTCTTCAAAACGGCTGATTATATAACTCTGAATGACAATATTGAATACTTGACAGTAGAATTGAAGAATTATAAAATGCCCGTTGGAACAGGCAAAATTTACGGAAATATCTTTTTTGAAACTATTGCTTTGAAAGATACCGTAATGGCCGAAAATGGAATGAGAAAAATTAACGCCGAAGTTGCAGCAAATATTGCTGTTAATATTCCGGTTTTATTATTGAATTCTGACAATGCAGCTGTGGCCTGGACAATGACAGATGCTTATGGAAATTACGCTTTCGAAAACATTGCATTGGATAATTATAAAGTTGTTTCGGAAACTGCGGCGGCAATTGCTGAATTTCCTGTAAGCCTGACTTCTGCCAACACAACAGTAAACGCAGACTTGATGCTGAAACGCGAGTTAGAAAGTACCGACATTCCTGACCGAAAAATCAATTTGTTGACCATCTATCCCAATCCGGTTGTCGATAACCTGACAGTAGAATTGATTAAGAACAGTGATATAACCATTTTCAATACAACGGGACAATTGTTAATGCAAAAACAATTGAATTCAGGAACAAACGTGTTGAATTTAAACACATTGAGTAAAGGATTATTCTTCGTTAAAATTGGAGACAAAACAATCAAGTTAATTAAAGATTAGGGATATTTCTGATGTAATGTAATGTTGGCGGTATAGCTTTGACAAAGTCATACCGCCAATTTTATTCGATTAAATGTAAAATTTTATTACTTTTGTGTTTTATCATTTAAATCAAAGTATGATACCTCCATTACTCATTGCCAAGGACCAAATCAGAATTGTTTCACCTTCGGGTTTCATCCAACCTGAATTTATTGACGGAGCAAAAAAAACACTCACTAATTGGGGATTGCAAGTTACCGAAGGCAAATTTGCCCGCACGGAATACGGAAGATTTGCAGGTACTAAGGAGCAACGCATTTACGACCTTCAGGAAGCATTGGACGATCCAAACATAAAAGCAATTCTTTGTAGCAGAGGTGGATACGGTTTGGCTCAAATCATTGATAAACTTGATTTTACAAAATTTATTAAATCACCAAAGTGGCTGATTGGGTTCAGTGATATTACCATTTTGCACAATGCTATTTCCAACCTGGGCATTGCTTCAATTCACGGGATTATGGCCAAGCATCTAACGGAATTGCCTAAAAATTCTGAACAGGTACAAAGGTTGAAAGAAGTATTATTTGGAAAATTACCGGTTTACGAAATTCCGTCGCAACCGTTCAATAGAATTGGAACTGCAGAAGGAAAGTTAATCGGTGGAAATTTTTCTGTGCTTATGGGGTTGCGTGGAAGTAAATTTGATATGAATTATAAAAATGCCATTTTATTTATCGAAGAAATTGATGAAAAGCCCTATCATATCGACAGGTTGATGCAGAACCTGCGATTAAGTGGCGTTTTGGAACAACTTTCAGGATTGGTAGTTGGTCAATTCAGCGACTGCGAGGAAGATCCATTGATGATGCAAACCATTTCCGAAATCATTTTCGAATCGATTAAAGAATACAAGTATCCTGTTTGTTTCAATTTCCCGGCGGGACATGTAGAGTATAATTTGCCATTAATAATGGGAAAAATTGTAAATTTAGTAGTAAAAGAAAACATTGTTCAACTTAAATTTTAATTTTTTCTGACAACAAAATCTTTTTTTATTTAAAAAAAAGATTTCAAGTTGAATAGTTCTTCAAAAAAATATATCTTTGCAAGTAGTCCATAATCAGCTGAATATATTTCTATGACGTTTAAAAAACAATTATTCTTCGTTTTAACTCTCTTTTTTTCAATACATATTTCGATGGCTCAGAAGCTTTCGGATAAACAATTTTCACCTCCAACCGATTCCACCAAAATTGACTATTTATCTCCAAATCAAATATCTATAACAGATTCAATTGTTAATTATGGAAAAATATTTTTAGATACTCCTTATCGTTATGGATCATCAGGAACTTCATCATTCGATTGTTCAGGATTTACTTCTTTTGTTTATAGTAATTTTGGTTATAATCTGGAACGATCGTCATCTAATCAGGCACATCAGTTCGATACCGTGGAACGAAACCAACTCAAATCCGGTGATTTGGTGTATTTCTCCGGTCGCCATAGAAGCAGTCGTGTAGGGCATGTAGGCATTGTAGTAGAGGCTAAAGAGGACGGAAATTTCGATTTTATACATGCCTCAGTCCAAAGAGGAGTTATTATCTCAAATTCTCAAGAAGATTATTATAAGAAACGCTATATTAAAGCCAATAGGGTAATTTGCGAACACAAAATGTTGGCTATACTCCCTTGTGATGCCGTACGTGAAAACCAAATTGCAGATAAACTGATTTCTACACCTGTTGCAGTTCCTTCAAAAGAAACAAAGAAGATTATTCCTGCAAAATATCATCGGGTAAAATCGGGCGAAAATTTAAGTATTATTGCTGATAAATATGGCATTACAGTTGCAGAATTGAAAAGAAAAAACGACTTAAATGGCAGCAAAATTAAACCAAAACAGCAGCTAAAAATAAAAGATAAAGAAACTATTTTAGTAGTAGAAACTATACAATTAGCTGAAAATAAAACCATTGAAAAAGGGAATACAAAAGAAACCGAGAAGCCAGAATCACTTACCTCTACAAAAACAACTCTTGCTTCACATACCGTAAAAAAGGGTGAAACACTCTTCAGTATTTCAAAATTATATGACATCTCTATTGATGATTTAAAAAAAATCAATAATATTACAATCAGCAACATTCATTTTGGCGACGAAATAAAACTGAATATAGAAGTTAAACCAGAAATCGCAAAGACAGAAACTGCAAAAACTCCAATTTTAAATTCTGAAGCTTCTAAAACTAACAAAGCCAATAAAGCTGAAATTCTAGCAACTACAACACATAAAGTAGAATCGGGCGAATCGTTGTTTAGCATTTCAAAAAAGTTTAACATCTCTATTGACGAACTGAAAAAATTGAATCAATTGACAAACAGCAAAATACAGCCTGGACAAAAACTCATCTTGAGTCAATCGGATGAAAAAACACTTGCAAAAGTTGAAAAAAGCGAGAAATTAACGCACAAAGTGAAGTCGGGTGAATCATTCTATAGCATTGCCAAAACTTATCGTTGCACCATTGATAATTTAAAAGAGTGGAACAATAAATCGGAAAACAAATTAAACACAGGCGATAAATTAATTATCTATTCAAAAACCATTTAACACTTATTTTTATGAAATCAAATCAGTTGCTTATCACTTTGATCGTATCGGTTTGTTTGATCCTCTCTGTTTTTATAGTTGTTGATGGCATAAAAAACCGAAATGCTTCAGAAAACGTGATTGCTGTAACCGGCATGGCCGAACGTAATTTCGAATCAGATTTGATAGTTTGGAAAAGTCAGTTCACGGTTAAAGACCAGAATTTAACCACCGCTTATGCCGAACTGAAAAAGCAAAGTGAATCTACCCGAAAATTTTTGGGAACTAAAGGAATATTAGCCAGCGAAATGACAGTGTCGGCAGCCGAAATTACAAAAGAATTTGTTTATATAACTTCGAACGGCAATACTGTTTCAAATTTTGATGGATACAGATTGACTCAACAAGTTACAATTTCATCCACCGATGTACAAAAAGTGGAAAGTATTTCACGCGAAGTTACAGAACTAATTAACAGTGGCATCGAAATCACATCATTAGCACCAGAATATTACTACACCAAATTATCCGATTTGAAAGTGGCAATGCTTGCCAATGCAGCTCAGGATGGTTATGTGAGAGCCAAAACGATTGCCGAAAATGGAGAAGGAAAGTTAGGTAAAATGACAAATTCCACCATGGGTGTTTTCCAAATTATTGCCCAAAACTCATCCGAATATTATAGTTGGGGCGGAGCATTTAACACTAGTTCCAAAAAGAAAACCGCAACTATAACAGTAAAAATGCAATATCAGGTAAAATAACGATTGGCTTCAATCGAAAAGATGTTGCAACACCTCTAACGAATGTACCCCATGGAAATCGGGAATGTGCAGACGATAATAATCTACTATGCTTTCGAGCAGTTTAATGCGTTTCTGGCGCGAAAAAACCAGTTGATGCATATTGTTGTAATCGGCATGTAATAATGCCGCAAAATCAACCGATTCCTCTTCAGTCAGATAATGCACATGTAAGGGCTTGTTGTTCTGAAAAATGCCGTTCATTAAATCAAAATATCGGAATGTTTCCTCATCGCTGTTGGGTTCAAAACCCAAATAACGCGTCAGCTTGAGCAAAAACACCAAATGAAAGTTTGCTAATCCTGCTTCGCAACCATCCAATTGCTGAATGGAATTTTCCAAATAAAAGAACAAATTCTCGTCAGGTTCGGTTTGTCGCAAGGTTCTGAAAAGCATTTCGGAGAGAAACAACGCCAACGAATTCTTAATCGGATTATAAGGCACGCGTGTAAAAGTATACGCCATTTGCAAATCTTTAATCCGATGGAGTTCCTTACCAGGGGTATGAAAAACATCCATTTCGACTAACGAAAGAGGTTGTAACATGGCCGGTCGACATACCGATTTCTTTTTATTTATGCCATGAACCATATAGGATGCCCGTCCGAATTGTTCAGTATAAACAGTAATAATGGATGCCGAATCGGAATATTTAATGCTATGAAGTATAATTCCTCTGGTTTTTACCTGCATAAAATGATGGTTGAGACTACAAATGTAACAAAATATCCATGTAAATTGGATGTGAACACAGAATATTTCTATTGTATTTGGGTTCGTACATATTGATAAATAGCATTTTACAAATAAAATAAAAATATTTGAAGTAAAGGTTTTGTAGATTCAAAAAAGTGCCGTATATTTGCACCCGCTATTGAGAGGAACACTTCTTACTAGCAAACGACCAGCAATGGTCCCTTCGTCTATCGGTTAGGACGCCAGGTTTTCATCCTGGAAAGAGGGGTTCGACTCCCCTAGGGACTACTAAATAACTAGAAATTTAAAAGAATTAAAATAGATTGAGATGGCAAATCATAAATCATCAATTAAGAGAATACGTCAAGCTGACAGAAAAAAATTGCACAATCGCTATTTTGCAAAAACAGCTCGTAACTCTGTTCGTAAATTGCGCGCAACAACCGATAAAACAGAAGCTTCTGAAATGTTACCTAAAATCAGTGCAATGTTAGACAAATTGGCTAAACGTAACATCATTCACAAAAACAAAGCTAGCAACTTGAAATCGAAGTTGACTCTTTACGTAAATAAATTAGCATAATAGCTTCTTACAAAAAATACAGAAGCCCTTTTCCAATTGGAAAAGGGCTTTTTTGTCATGTATTCTTATATCAAAAAATCAATAACTGAATCCCAATTTTGTCAACCCTGCTTTTACATTATCATTTTGCATAAATAAATTCCAAAGCAAACCGGTGCGGTGGTTTTCAATCATCACCACAATCGGACCTTGATCTATAGCCAGATATGAACTGGCAAACCAACGCTGATTAAGGTTGAAAGCATCTTTAAAACCATATTCGCCCCAAATTTTATCGCCCAATGTATAATAGAAAAATCGCATAGCCCTCATGCTTTCCAACGGTGTATAAGGAAACGATGAGAGTGCGGCTGTAGGAGCAATTGTACCTCCATCGTTATGAGGCGATGAAGCGGTATAACCATTTTGAATATCGCTGGCCGTTAATCCCCAACAATTAGCACCATAACCATAATGATTTCGGGGGTTGACCACGCAATAGCTATAATTAATCTGTGCATGAGCAGTGTTTTGTTCCCAATAATTGGCATAAGTATCGGATAAATTATGAGGATTTAAACCTAAAAATGAATAGTGGGTAAAAAATAGCGGTCCACCTCTATCCTCGCCAAGTGGCAAAATAATGTCATAAAAAGTTTTTCCATTTTTCATAGCACCATTTCTCGCCCAACCATTGTCGTAAACCGATTTTGTGATTGGATAAGTGGGTGAAGAAGCAGCTAGTACATAAATAATCAATCCTTCGTTCCAACCGGTTACAGGCATATTCATGTCCCAGTTGTAGGTTGGCGACCAATGCCAGTACAGCTTTTGTTCGTTATTCTTCTGAAACCACGTCCATTCCACGTTTTCCCAAATAGTTTGTATATTGGCACACATTGTTTTTTCGGCAGTATTTCCATTTTTAAAATAGGACTGTACAGTCAATAATCCCTGGATTAAAAAAGCCGTTTCTACCAAATCGGCACCATTGTCTTTTGTGCTGAAAGCTTGTACTTTTCCGGTTGTTCCGTTGAGCCAGTGGGGGAAAGCTCCATGAAACCTGTCGGCTTTGGTATTCAGAAAATTTACAATGATATTCATTCGTTCGTAACCTTGTTGACGGGTAATAAATCCGCGTTCGATGGCTACAGGAATTGTCATGATACCAAAACCCGAACCACCAGAAGTAACAGTCTCTCCTGAACCAAGTCGTTCACGGGCTAAACCTGAAACCGGGTGCGCATAACTCCAGAAATAATCAAATGTCTTTTTCTGAACCAAGGTGAGTAAACTATCGTCGGAAATGATGGGAAATTTTGGTGTTGGATCTAAATCGGTAACAAAAGTATATTCGTAATTATCAATGAGTTTTACGCCTAGGTTTTCACCTGAAATAAAAAACAGTTTATAAGTGGTGTAATAATTGAGTGTTTTGGCAATTTTGAAAGATAGAACATTTGAATCGGTTTCATTCAGGAGAATAAAACTTGTATCAATGTTACTACTTACGAATAATTTTAATGGATTGATATTACTTCTGGATATGGGATTCGAAAAAACAACCCGAAAAACTACTGAATCAGGTCGAATTTGAATAGCATTTCCCCCACTCCAAACTTCGGTTCCGTTGATAGTTACCGATTCGATATATGTATTTTTTAATTGAGGAAGAGGTTCTTCTACTTTGCAGCAAGAGAAGAGTAATAATATGGCTACCAATAAAAGATTCGGAGTTTTCATGTCGGGGCGTTAGAATTACCAAATTAAAAATACAGGGAGAATGAATCAACATTCTCCCTGTATAACGAGAGTTTTAAAAAATTAGTTCACTTGAGTTACTTCAGCATCGTACAATGCTTTTACTTCGACAGCAGTTAATGCTTTATCGTAAACACGAAGTTCATCAAGGTTGCCCATAAACCAACCCATCCACACATCGGTAGCTGTACCTTCGGTTTTTGGACGCCATGCACCAATATTAATTTTATCGGCTTTATCAAAAGCTAAAGCTCCGAGAGCTGCACCTGTAGGACCAGATTTGCGGTCTTCAACACCTGTATTTGTTACAACCTGTACTCCGTCTTTAAAAATTTTGTACTTAGATGTTGCAGCATCATACTCGAAAACTAAATGCATCCAATTGTTTATTTTGAATGTATTTTTCGAAAAACCAACACTTTGACCAGACCATTCAACACCTGTCTTCAGGAAAAATGCTTTAAACTGCAATGAGTCGGCAGTTGCAGCCAACCGATTGAGTGCAAGTGTCATATTTCCCCAGAATAAATCATCCGATTTTCCAATTTGAAAAAAAATTGGTTCAGGATCACCTGTAACTAGTGGAGATTTAAACCACATACCAACGGAAAAAGAAGTCAAGCTTTTAAGTTTGCTTGCAGCTGGCAAAGCATAACGCAAATGAGCCCCTGTTGCACCCTGATAAGCTTTTCCACGTCTACCGGTAACATAAGTCACATTAGGCTGAACTTCTGGGGTTAAAGTACCAATAGCTTCTGTTGCATTTCCATTAAATGGAAAATAAGCTACCAAATTACTTGTTGCAATGGTTGATGGATCTGTTTTTCCATCATTTGGATCGGGTTCGGTTGTTTTGCAAGAAGTAAACGACATGCCAATAAATAAGGCGGATACAGTGAATACACTGAATAATTTTAACTTTTTCATGATAATAATTGTGTTTTAGAAAATTAAATAATTAATAAAATTGTTTTTTTGATTGATTTTTTGATTGATTAAATTTGATTAGTTATAATTTGGATTTTGTTCTAGATTCGTATTCAATTGACTTTGCGCACTCGGTATTGGAAAAACATTGTTCTTTGTGGGAATATATCCTTTACTTGTCAACAATGTGGCCGCTTGACCTGTACGTACTAAGTCAAAAAACCGATCTTCTTCCAATGCCAGCTCAGCACGACGTTCATCCCACACATTTTGCAAAGTGACCGTGTTTAAAGGCAATAGTTTAACTCGCTCACGTACTTTGTTAATTGCAGTAAGCGCTGTAAAGCCACTTGAAGTTGGGAAACTTGCTCCATTTATCTTAGATTCGGCAAACATAAGAAGTACATCCGAATATCGAATAATCCTTACATTTTGGTCAAATCCGTAACCATTAAAGCTCCATAGATTGTATTGAGAAGGCGTATACACTTTTCCATTGTAAACAGGATTACTGCAAGCCATTTTTATACTATCACCTTCGGGTGTTTTAGTACCCCGATACAAGAAAGTAGTAGCCGCCCTTACGGTTTCACCTCTTGAAGTAAAGAAGTTTATCAAATTGGCACTTGGCGTACAGAATCCCCAACCCTGCATATTGGCGGGGGTATTACCGCGTGGACCCTGAACAAAACCATACTCAAGATAGGTACCATCGCCTGATGATTTTCCTAAAGTTGAACTTTGAATTTCGAAAAGTGATTCAATACTATTTTCACCATCGAGCGAGAATACGGTTCTAAAATTAGGCAATAAATCATACTTCCCTGATGCCATGATGCGATCGGTAAGAGAGGCAACAGAATCCCATTCGTTTTGATATAGATGTACTTTTGCTTTCAATGCCATTGCGGTATATTTATTTATTCTTCCAGCCCAATCTTTTGAGTATGATTCAGGCAAAACAGCTATTGCTTCCAATAAATCTTTCTCTATGAAATCGTATAATTGCGATTTTGTAGCTTGTGTTTTAGCAGCCAATTCTTCGGCCGTGAGTATTGTTTCAATTAAAGGAACTCGTCCAAATAATCTCGTGAGATTGAAATTAGCATAAGCTCGTATTGTTTTTGCTTCGCCTGCACATTGTCGGGTAAATGTTTTAAGGTCTTCGTTTTGCAATGCAACCTCAAACAACGACATTTGACTAATTGCATGATTTGCACCACTCACCATATCGAAATAACCTGTCCATAAGTCATTTATCACTGTATTGGTTGGTCCATAAGTAAATTCATCCAATTGCTTCATAGTAGGATTATCTTCGGGGGTACTTCCTTTATCGGCATTATCAGATGTAATTTCGAATGCTCCAATATATGAAAATGCATGGGTATTTCCTGTACGCATTTTTGCATAAGCTGCACTGATTGGAAGAAAAATATTCTCCGATTTTGTATAATCCATTCCAGTGGAGGGAACTGTACCTTCAGGGCGAATATCCAGAAAATCGCTGCACCCAGCTAACAAGAATACACTTAAAACTGTTAATAATATAGTGTTTTTCATAAGATTATAATTTTGAAGTTATTCACTGCATTTATTTAAGCCCCCTTTAGGGGGTTGAGGGTCTTATAAATTCATTTTTAGTCCTATACTGTAAATTGCTTGCATTGGATAAACTGAAGTATCAACACCATTGCTGATGGGTGAACCACTGACTTCGGGGGTAAAACCATTGTACCCAAAATAGGTGAATGGACGTTGAGCAGAAGCGTAAATTCTCAAAGCCGAAATTCCCATAATTTTGCCGAAAGTATATCCAATTTGTATGTTCTGTATCCGAAAATAGGAGGCATCTTCTACAAAAAAATCGTTTATTACCCTATCGATAGTATACGCTTCGGCCGAAGGATAAGTAGTTGAAAGGTTAGTAGTTGTCCATGCGTTTTTATAAAAATTCAAGTCGTAATTACCATCCGAAAAAACATCGCGGTTCATTCGTTTTGCATTCAACACTTTATTTCCTAACTGCCCCTGAATAGTTACGCTAACATCCATTTTTTTATAACTAGCACCAATATCAAAACCAGCAATCAGCCAAGGAGTTGGACTTCCCAAAAACACTTCATCTTTAGCATCAATAATATTATCGCCGTTTTGATCTTTGTATTTGAAAAAACCTGCTCTTTTATAGTCCTGACTGACCGGATTACGAAGTGCTTCTGATTCGCTGGCAAAAACACCATCTGTTTCGTAGCCCCAAAATGCACCAATTGGAAGTCCCACTTGAGTTCGTGTAGCAAAAATTCCACGGACTGATGCACCTGGTATATAATCCCTACCAGCCAGTTTCAACACTTTATTGGCAATAGTAGTTGCATTAAGACCAATATGGTATGAAAAATCATCATTTACTTTTTTCGACCAGTTTAGGCTTAATTCAACACCTTGATTTTGAACAGTTCCATTGTTACTCAACAGTTGGGCGACACCTCCACCTGTGGCAATAGGAGCAAAAAACACCACATTGTTTGTAACTCTGTTATAATAATCAATCTCTCCTTTTAAAGGTGTATTATTGAAACTATAATCAATACCCACATTAAATTCATTTACAACTTCCCATCTCAGATAGCGTTGAACTACGGTTTGTGCTCCTACGCCGTCCACTAAGTTATCTCCAAAAATTCCTGAACTGCCTGCTCCAGAAGAGCCCAGTATAACTGCTGAATTTGCAGGTATATTATCATTGCCGAGCAATCCCCAACTGGCACGTAGCTTTAAAAAATCAAAAGTGGATTGATTTTTCATAAAATCTTCTCCTGTCAATATCCAGCCCAACCCAATTGAAGGAAAATAGCCCCACTTTTCCTGATATTTTGAACTTGCATCGGCACGGAAAGTAAGTGTGGCCAAATATCTATCGTTATAATTGTAAGTACCGCGAGTAAAGAACGAAAGACCATTATAAGCATACGCGCCATCACTAGCATATCTATCTTTGAACGAACCAGTAGTTAAATAAATGGATTGATTATCGAAACCAGGAACATCTTGAGCAGTTCCAGTCAAGTATGATTGTTTTTCCATACGGGTGGATTGTCCCAGCAAAACAGTAAAACTATGTTGACCAACTTTATCGTTATATGTCAGTAAATTATCAATAATTTGTTTTGTACTTACGCCTAGCGTCTTACTTAAATTTGATTTTCGAACGCCTTGCGAACCTCCTACGTTAAACTCTGGGGTATAGTTTTGAGATTTCCAAAACCCAAAATCAAGATTATACGAAGTCTTAAATTTTAATTTATTTGGAATCAAATTAAACTCGGCAAAAGTGGAGAAAACCATTTTAAGTCCATCTTCTTTACTATTGTTATAATAAGCCGATGCTACCGGATTTCCATATTGATTTCCGTAACCGTATTGTTGAGGTGATGCAAACCGAACAGGGTAAGCAGCCGAATTGGTATCATCGTACACATTGTAAACCGGTGGATTTACAAATGCAGAGAAAAAAGCATTGTCATTGGGATTGTTTTTTTTGTAATTGGAAATCACTGTATTAAAGCCCATATTCATCCAATCAGTTACTTTTTGATCAATTCTTGCTCTGAAATTATAGCGCTCGTAATCGTTTTTGGTATTCATAATTCCTTCTTGGAAGAAATAGTTCATTCCCAACGAATAATTGGTTTTTTCGGTTGCGCCCGAAATATCCACCGAATGATTATGCATAATTGCATTTCGGATTAATTTACTATACCAATCGGTACTGGCAGGATAATTCGCCGCAATTTTTGGAACATAACCCGATGTATTGATATTGGCCATATTCAACAATTCAACATATTGATCCTTATCTGCCAGTTTCATTACGTTTACAGGAATTTGAAATCCCACATAACCATCGTAACTGATGTTGGTCTGGTCAATTTTTCCTTTTTTGGTAGTTACCAACACAACTCCATTGGCAGCGCGTACGCCATAAATAGCAGCCGCCGAAGCATCTTTCAAAACGGTTAAATCTTCGATATCGCTACTACTCAAAAAGTCAATATTGTCGACAAAAACACCATCAACTACATACAATGGATTGGCATAATCTCCAATAGAACCAACACCGCGGATTTTCACGTTCGGCCCCGCTCCAGGGGCTCCACTGTTTACAATTTGAACGCCCGACATTTTACCTTGTAATGCAGACATTGCGTTGGAAGTAGTTTGTTTGTTCAAGTCGCTTCCTTTCACGGTGGAAATGGGTGCAGTCATGTCTTTTACTTTTTGTGTACCATAACCTACAACAACTACTTCTTCCAACATTTCAGTATCTGCTACCATCAGAATACGTAAGGGATTTTGATTCTTAACAACAATTTCTTGTTGAATATAACCTATGTATGAAATTACTAATGTGGAGTCCAGAGGGATGGAAATAGTAAAATTCCCATCAAAATTGGTAATTGTACCGTTGTTTGATCCCTTTTGCAGTACGGTAGCTCCTATCAAAGGTTCAGCTGTCTTTTTATCAACAATTATTCCTGTGATATTCATATTCTGAGCAACAATTGCACTTGAAGCAAAAAGCACAACCAGCATAATATAAAGATGAATCTTTCTCATAATGTTGTATTTTTTCAGTTATTATATTTAACAAAAGGTTAATGTTCGGTTATTTTGAATTGTAATTTTTCTAATCCTGTATGTATTTCCGGATTCTTCATAAATAATTTCCAGAGTAATCCGCTTCTATAATTTTCAATCATAACAGCAATTGGTCCTTGGTCAATGGCCAGATAACTATGAACAACCTGCTGTCCCTCAACCATACCTGGATTAAATGCATCATAAAAACCATATTTACCAAACAATTGTTTTCCTTTATCAAAATAAAAATGTCGTATAACATCCAGGGATTCTTTAGGAGTATATACAATTGATGAAATGGCCGCAGTAGGTGAGACGGTTCCATTTTCATCGTTTGTTCCCGGATGATGCGAGGAGTAGCCTACAATCGGATCGTCCGATGAGGTGAATCCCCAGCAATTTGCTCCGTAACCCACGTGTTTTTTCGGATTATCAATGGCATAAGCTCGTTGAATAAGTGCATGATTGCGGTTTTGTTCAAAATAATTTGTGTACTTGTCAGTTAACCCATGGGGATTTAATCCTAAAAATGAATAATGAGTAAAAAATAGTGGACCGCCATACTCCATTCCCAAATCGAGTTTTATTCCATAGTAACTTTTTCCATTCAAATAATAACTTGAATTAATATAACACTTCTCATATACAGATAGTTTAATAGGAAAAGTTGGCGACGAAGCTGCCAAAATATAAACAATTAACGTTTCATCAAATCCTTTGATACGATGATTCATTTTCCAACCGTAGTTTTTTGACCAATGCCAGTAAAGTGAATCCCTACCTTGGGTGTACCAATTCCATTCCACCGTTTCCCAAAGATGAGTTATTTTTTTTGCAAGTACCTGTTCATCAGCATTTCCATTGATAAAATATTCCCGTGCAGTTAGTAATCCCTGCATTAAAAAAGCTGTTTCCACTAAATCACCACCATCGTCGTATTTGCTAAAACTAAATGGTTTTTTGGTTCGGGCATCGTACCAATGTGCCCACGCTCCATGAAAACGTTCGGTTAAATCCAAAAAACTTACAACTTTTTGTATGGTTTTGAACGCTTCGTTGCGACTTAAATAGTTCCGTTCGGCACCTGCAATCAATGCCATAATTCCAAAACCGGTTCCTCCGGTAGTTACTATATCGCCATTCATATCGTTACTTCGTTCGCGAGCCATGCCTGTTACCGGTTCTGCAAAATCGTAAAAATACCGAGTTGTATACCGTTGTGTCATATCCAGTAATGCTTCATCGGTTGCAGGTTTCACTAGTACGGAAATTTGAAATTTGATTGCATCTGAACTGTCTACCGACAAACCTTTTGGTAAAATCCGGAATAAATAGGTTTGTTCTTTTTCCACCGGTTTTCCGAAGAAATCCATAAACGTATCAGTATCTGATTCACCAGCTTTTATGAAATTTTTTCCTTCATCTGTCGAACGGTATATTACATAAATGAATCCTGTTTTGTTTTGCCAGTTCAGTTCCACATGTGCCGGATAAGCCTGAACCCTGAGTTTTTGTGGTACCACATAATTAGGAGTTGACGCAAAAACACAAAAACAAACAAGAAGTCCCCAGACACCTAAAAGGGGTTTTAAGAAATCGACTTTGTATAAAAAATGTTTTATTGTTTTGTAATGCATTTGAGAAAAGTTATTATTTTTACAATCTCATTTATTTCATCCAAACCTACAGAAAATTAGTCTTAATCCCCCTTTTGCGGGTTTGGGGGTCGGTTATTATAATTTAAACCCCACCTCTTTCACATCCCTCGAATTACCGCCAATAAACAACTTAAAATCTCCAGGTTCAGTGCCATAACTCATATCCAATCGGTGAAAAGCCAGCATTTCGGGCTTAATGGTGAACGTAATTACTTTGCTTTCGCCCGCTTTCAATGCAATTTTCTCAAATCCTTTCAATTGTTTAACCGGACGAGTTACGCTGCCTACTAAATCTCGAACATAACATTGAACCACTTCTTCCCCAGCAACTCCTCCAGTATTGGTCACATTTACCGAAGCTTTTATTTCTCCTTTTTCGGTCAGTTCGTTGGTTGAAAGTTTTATATCCGAATAGGCAAAAGTGGTATAACTCAACCCAAAACCGAATGGAAATAACGGATCATTGGGGCTGTCAATGTATCTGGATTTGTATTTTGGGTTTTCTAAGTAAAGTGGTCGACCGGTATTTTTTTCGTAATAAAATATTGGTACTTGTCCCAAATTACGTGGAAATGTCATGGTCAGTTTTCCCGAAGGATTGTATTCCCCAAAAAGCACTTGGGTAATAGCTTTTCCGCCCATTGTTCCTGCATACCAGGTTTCCAATATGGCATCAGCCAATTCATTTTCCTTTGACAAATCCAATGGCCGACCGTTCATCAAAACTAATACGATGGGTTTATTCAATGCTTTCAGTTTTTCCAACAATTCAGTTTGAACACCCGGAATATTAATGCTGGTACGACTGGCCGCTTCTCCACTCCATTCCCAATCTTCGCCAATGACCATTACGATTTTATCGGCACGATTTGCAACAGCAATTGCAGCAGCAAATCCACTTCTGTCTTCACCAAACTTTTTGCAACCTTCGGCAAACAATACATTCGCTTCGCCGTTGTAAGTTTTTAATTCGTCAAGTGTCGATTTCATAAAATCCCAGTCGCCTGCCGCTTTCCAGGAACCAAGCAAATCGCGGGTGGAAGTAGCTAATTCACCAATAATTGCAATTTTTTCTCCTTTTTTCAATGGTAAAACATTACTATCATTTTTCAACAAAACCATCGATTTTTTGGCTACATCCAACGCTGCTTCAAGATGTTCAGGAGCATAAATCAGCCGTTTTTCGCGTGCTTCGTTGCAGTATTTATATGGATCGTCGAACAAACCCAGCATGAATTTTACTCGTAAAATTCGTTTTACAGCATCATTAATCGTTTTTTGAGGTATTTCACCATCTTCCACTTGTTTTTTCAAGTATTTGAAATAAACTTCGCCTTGCATGTCCATATCCACACCGGCTTTTATAGCCATTAAACCCGCATCAGCTTCATTAGAGACCACACCATGATTCACGATTTCATTGATGGACGTATAATCGGTTACTACAAAACCTTTGAATCCAAGTTGATCACGCAATAAATCGGTAAGTAAATACTTGCTTCCTGTGGCAGGAACACCATCGTATTCGTTAAACGATGTCATAACACTCATTGCTCCTGCATCAATGGCTGCTTTATACGGCGGCAGATAGATGTCAAGAAATACACGTTGCGACATGTCCACCGTATTGTAATCACGTCCGGCAAGTGGAGCTCCATAGGCGGCAAAATGTTTAACACACGATAAAATGGTGAGCGAATCGGCTAAATCGTTTCCCTGAAATCCGTGAACGCGAGCCGCAGCTATTTTTGATCCTAAATATGGATCTTCGCCGGCACCTTCGGAAACACGACCCCAACGTGGTTCAACCGAAATGTCGCACATAGGAGCAAAAGTCCAATTTATTCCGGATGCTGCAGCTTCGATAGCCGAAACCCGTGCCGACTTTTCGATGGCTGCTATATCCCACGAGGCAGATTCCCCTAATGAAATAGGAAAAATGGTTTTATGACCGTGAATAACATCGTAGCCAAACAATAAAGGAATGCCTAATCTGGATTCTTCTACAGCTATTTTTTGAAGTTTGCGTGTGTAAGCTGCCGTGTGTGCGTTGAAAATATTGCCACAATTTCCTTTTCTGATATCATCCAAGTAATCGCTTTTGAGGGTAGGTCCGGTTATATCCCAGTCGCTGGTATAAAGAACCATTTGACCGATTTTTTCATCCAATGTCATCAGCTTCAAAACGGAATCGACTTTGTGATCTAATTTGGCGTCGATAGTAGATTTATTGGAAGAAGCGCAAGAGCTAAGCACGTATGCAGCAAAAAGTGTAAAAATAATGTTATGCTTCATGGCTGTGTGATTTTAAACTGTATAAAAATTAACAGCACAAAGTAACAGTATGAATTTTCTTAAAACAAATTTTTTGACCCAATTTGAACACTACAACTAAAAATAGTCAAATAACTAAAACCCTATTTTAACCCTACAAAGGATTAAAATAGGGTTCTAAAATGCAGATTTACATAATCTTATAAAGCTAAACTTTTTGAAAGAATTTGTTGGATTATATTAAGAATGGGTGAGGATTTATAAAAAAAATGAATTGAACATGACAAAAAAATATCAAAGCGAGATTAAATAAGCTGCACGCCAGCTGGAGCAGATCTGTGACCTGTGCCGTTTCTTACAAAATAATCTGTTTTTAAATGACATGTATTACAAATCCGCGCCAGCGGTGAATAATACCGATTGCAGAAATAATTCAGTCCAATGTCGACCCTGCCTGCCACAGGCAAGTGCGTCTAATGGAACATCCCGTGTGACGGGATTGTACTGTTTATTTCTCTCGTGTGACGGGATCTCCGCTATGCTACGATATGCCTTCCGCAAGCGGAATCTCGAAATACTCGATCGGCACTATACCAAAGTTGACTTTGGGTTGAAATAAAAATTCATTTGGTATTACATTAAATATATTAAACAACTGATACATATAAAAACATACAAAATGCTTACCTTGTTTAAACTAAAAAGTTAGAGTTACGTTATGTTGAAATATTGAAACTATCTAATATGAAAACAGATTTTAATTTTGTGGATCCTGTGTTTGATGAAATATTTGCCGCGGAACAGGAAAAAGAGTTCTCGAAAGTAATCTATTTCGGTACGGGTGTTGAGTTGATGGAAGCAAACGGTAAAATTACCAAATTGGAAAAGAATGAGATACGGGAGGAGTATTTGTGTTTTGACTCTGGGGCGCAGGTACGTATAGACCGCATTATTTCGATAAACGGGAAGCCCGGACCTGCTTATGATGAGTATAACCGCTATGCGGAAGCATGCCTTGATTGCAACGTGGGAGGTGATTAAATAGTTTTTAAAACCAGTCCCACCGTTCCCCGTTGCGTATAAAACTTGTACCAGCAAACGTTAGACTTAGGCTCTCCAGCCTTTGTCGTTGTTAAATAAAAGCTCCACTTTTAATATTATAATTGAATAGGAAAGTCTGGAAACTCCGCTGGTGTAGGTCTGTGACCTGTGCCATTCATATTTTGTTGTTGGCACGGATTACAAATTCGCGCTAGCGGGTGGGAATAACTTATTTTGTTATACAATATTCTTATTTATAGCCCTGTATATAAAAAACAATAAAAATGAAAACACTACAATATGCATAAAACAAAGTGCTAAACCATAAGAAAGTGTAATGCCGGGAATCATCATAAATGGATTTGAGAATGATAATAACAGTATTAATATTGATAATATACTAAAAATCATCATCCCCTTATTGGTGTATTTTTCAATTAAAAAAAATATAAATCCCGCTATAATAGTGGGTATTATACTCATAATTATTACGGGCAATACTGTCATTGGCATATTGGGTCGAACAAAAATATCATCGGTAATTATAGCTGTTTTTTGAAAAATAAAAAAGAGAACAGAATTGGTCAATGCAGCTGAAACTGCTGCCATTAGAGCGGCTGAAATAGATTGTTTGAAGTTTAATTTTGTTTTCATAAGTTCAGGTTTTTAGTAAGTTGTCGGATAACTTGTCTCAATATTTCGGTAGTACTCGCTATGAACATGGTCTTATGGTTTAAACCTTTTTTAATGCTCGTTTCATACATAAATTTTTTTTATAACTATAAACGTTATCAATAACAAAAAAGTTCTTAATGTAAATAAATGATTGGAGTATCATTTTTTAGGCTAAATAATAAAAATGTGAGACCCAGACCATCCGCCCTCACGGATATATGCTCTCTTCTTTAAATGTACAAAGTTGCGCACTGTCACTGGGAACCACCATTTGTACATCTAATAAGCATATCCGCAAGGACGGAGCCATTCGCCGGACAACGAACGATACTTTTCTTTACAAATATCAACTCACGACCAACGGAGTTCAGAGTAATTTCGCTTTATTTTTATGTCCTAAATTTCTAGTGTTTTCTTTATTAGTTTCTTGTACTTATATAAAAATTAAAAAAATTACAATGATTTTTATAATTGTAAATCTACCTGATTATTAAAGAATTATACATATTGGAGTGGTTCATATACATCCAAAATGACTATAAAACTTTACACTTTCTACTCCTATCTAATCTACTTTTGACCTAGTCAAAATACATATTTTATTCTCGAAATTTAGTCCTTTAAGATGAAATAAGCAATAATTCTACTAAGTATTTTTGTTTATTAAAACTTGTTAGATTCATATAAAATATATAAACGTGTGTAACTTTAAAGAAACTGGATTCCTGTAGCTGCTCAAATCTGTTAACAGTAAACCATTTTATTTGAGTTATATATAATACACATTCATTTTGTTTGCATAACATTTTACTTAGTAGAGTCCACATTTTGGTTGTTAATTAGGCTGAAATTATTAAATTAGTAGGTAAATATTCACGAAATTAATCATGTATACAGATCATAAATACAAATTTAAAAAAAACCGTTATGAAAAAACATCAACTAAATCTGGTACTGGCTGTTTTGCTATTTTTAATGCCAGTCTTTCTTTTTGGTCAAGCACCACCTACCTTAGGTACAACTTCCAGTTTTGCATTATTTACCGCAAGTGGAGCATTTAGCAATGTTGGAGCGTCAACAACTGTAACAGGTGATGTTGGCACGAATGTAGGTGCATTCTCTGCATTCCCTCCTGGAACATTAGTTGGACAACAACATGTGGCTGATGCTACTTCGGCACAAGCGGCAACAGATGTAGCGACTGCTTATAGCTCTTTGAACCAAGGCGGCGTTGTTATATCAGTTGGATTAGGCGGGCAAACTCTTACCCCGGGCGTTTACAGCACTGGAGCTGCTTCAACATTAAATGGAACTTTAACGTTGGATGGGCAAGGTAATTCTAATGCTATATTTATTATCAGGATAGGCGGTGCTTTATCAACAGGCATATCCTCAAACGTTAGTCTGATTGGTTCAGCATCCTTGTGTAATGTATATTGGCAAATTGGCGGGGCATTGACTTTAGGAGATAATTCTGTTTTCAAGGGGACCGCAATTGTTGACGGGGCAATCCACTTATTGGAGGGCTCATCTCTTCAGGGTCGGGCACTTTCAACAGCAGGTGCTATTGATTTGCATAATAATGTTGTTACTGTAACGACGGACAATACCATAGCTCTGTCAGTACCCGGAACCAATGTACAGACAATATGTATCAATACACCGATAACCAATATCACTTATACTTCCACAGGTGCAACCGGAGCTACATTTACAGGTCTTCCTGCAGGTGTAACCGGAAGTTTTAATGGCAATACCGTTACAATTAGTGGTTCGCCAACTACGGCTACAGGAAGTCCATTTAATTACACGGTAACCTTAACGGGAGGATGCGGATCTGCAACTGCAAACGGCACAATTACAGTAAATGCACCAACTGCACCGATAGTAGGTACAATTACACAGCCTACTTGTGATGTAGCAACTGGAAGCGTGGTATTAAGCGGTTTACCGGCAGGTGACTGGACCATTAATCCGGGAGCGATAGCAGGCTCAACAACAAGTACAACCATCTCCGGTTTAGCTCCGGGAACATACAATTATACCGTTACCAATGCGGCGGGATGTATTTCGGTGGCTTCTGTTAATGTCGTGATTAATGCTCTTCCGGCAACTCCATCAGCACCGATAGTAGGCACAATTACACAACCTACTTGTCTGGTAGCAACAGGAAGCGTGGTATTAAGCGGTTTACCGGCAGGCAACTGGACAATTAATCCGGGAGCGATAACAGGCTCAACAACTAGTATAACCATTTCCGGTTTAGCTCCGGGAACATACAATTATACCGTTACCAATGC